>JALYSF010000043.1 GCA_030854905.1 bacterium | reverse complement strand
TAAAATCGCCTGGCTTTTACTGTCACGGCCACCCTTGGCACTTCCACCGGCGGAGTCTCCCTCTACAATATATAGCTCGGAGTCAGCCGGGTTACGATTAGAGCAGTCCGCCAACTTTCCTGGCAAGCCCGAACCCTCAAGTACACCTTTACGAATAATATTTTCTCTGGCAGCGCGTGCAGCTTTCCGGGCACGGGCAGAAAGTAGGGCCTTGCCGACAATTTTACGAGCGACAGATGGGTGCTCTTCAAGATAATAACCAAACCATTCTGTCATAACCGATTCGACTTGGCTTCGGGTTTCGGGATTACCTAGTTTGTTCTTGGTCTGGCCTTCGAACTGCGGGTCAGGGATTTTAACCAAAATAACAGCTGTCAAACCTTCACGCGTGTCTTCGCCTGACAAGTTCTCTTCTTTTTCTTTTATAAAACCGTTCTTTCGGGCATATTCGTTGATGACTTTTGTAAGTGCCGATCGAAAACCAGTTAAGTGAGTTCCACCGTCAGGATTGTAAACGTTGTTAGCAAAAGCTTTGACAGTTTCGGTAAAACTTTCAGTGTATTGGATAGCTACTTCTACGCCTACGTCATCTACTTGTTTTTCAACATAGAAAATATCAGGATCGACTGGTTCTTTACCGACATTGAGATGTTTTACGTAGCTCTGAATACCGCCTTCAAAGTAGAATGAATACCTTTCACCCGTGCGCTCGTCCTCGATTGAAGTCTTGAGTTTTTTGGTTAAATAGGCTGCGTGCCTCAACCTATCAAGTACCGTATCGTAATCAATTACTGTAGCTTCAAAAATTGTCTCGTCAGGATAAAATGTAATCCGCGTTCCAGTGCGATCACTTTTACCTACTACTTTGAGATCTGCTTTAGGTGCGCCTCGCTCATACTCTTGCTCGTAAGTTTTGCCATTACGCCAAACTGTAACTTTTAGATATGAGGATAATGCGTTTACAACAGAGCTACCGACGCCATGTAAACCACCAGAAACTTTATAGCCACCTCCACCGAACTTACCGCCGGCATGTAGTACCGTCAGAATAGTTTCGACTGCACTCTTGCCTGTTTTTGAGTGTATATCGGTAGGCATACCACGGCCATAATCAGTTACCGTAACTCCGCCGTCTGTTTGCAAAACAACATCTACAGTATCGTTATAACCAGCCAGCGCTTCGTCGATGCTGTTGTCCATGATTTCCCAGACAAGATGATGTAGCCCCTCTAATCCGGTACCACCGATGTACATACCGGGGCGTTTTCGAACAGGCTCTAGGCCTTCAAGTACCTGAATCGAACTAGCGTCATAACTTTGTTTATTTGTGTCTTTGGTCATAGATAAATTTGGCGTTTTGGCAACCACCGCCAAGACTTCCGTTTTCCCCTCGTTAGTTACATTTAGTATAGGATACAGGCGACAATGGCGCAAGCTAGGTGTATATAACAATTACATGTGTACATAGACACAACTATTTGTTCTTAAAAGTTCAATGGGGTTATTTAAACTTAAGAAAAAGTCCTTGATTGAACACATAATTTAGTGGTTTAATACCATTAGCGCTATTTATAATAAACAATAAATTAACAAAAGAGCACGGCCACCCGGCCATAAACAGCTCGAAAAGAAACAAATATGTTCAAACAACTAGTAACGAATCTGCCCTTTAACCCGAGCTTGATACATGAAGTAACTTTTTATGTAGGTCGCTTACGAAAAGAGACTTCAGTTAGGCGTATCGGATTTATATTTATGGCACTTGCCATGATAATACAGATGGTAGCTGTTATATCACCTCCCGAAAAATCTATGGCCGCATCTGACAACCACATCATCAACGGCCTAACGACTCGCGACGGGATCTTACAAGCGTGGGATGCGCCGGGCAGTGATATACCCGCAATCTATGGACATTTTGGAGTTACACGGGCAGACATTGCTAAGCTACCCCAGTATCCTAATACAACGATCCGCAGTAATGACGGCAATGACTGGTGGACTACAGGAAGAAACTCTTTGACCGCCTACTCAAACGTGTCAGACGTATACAAGAATAGCGAATTAGCGCTTAAAGTTTCTGACCAAACAACAATCTTCATGCGACAACTAAGAGCATGGGATATTCGTAATCCTTACAACACCTATAGCGCCTGGACCGGAACTAAGGCTGACGGCACAAAGTTCTGGGTTCTAAAAGATTGCGGCAATTATACGCAAGTGGGTAAACTCCCGCCAAAGACTCCAAAATTAGAAATAAGAAAAACAATAGTTGGTAGCCCAAGTTCGTTAAAGCCAGGCGACACCATGAAATACAGATTAGAGTGGCGAAATTCAGCGCTTGATTCGCTTGCGGAAAACGTCTTCATAGAAGATGCACTCGATATACGCAATTTTGACGTTGTAAGTCCTACAAACTTACCTATAAACGCCGGTCTGCTCCGATACCCAGTTGGCAATTTACCTTATAGCGACACCTACAAAGTATTGGAGATCACTGTGCGTCTAAAAAATCCGCTGGCTACAGGTACGAATATTTGTAACGTTTCTAGAATTACCGCTACTAACGCACCGGCAGTTAGTACTAACCCAGTCTGCGTATCTGTGCTAACACCTTGCATTTATGACGCTACACAACCCAATAACAGCCCCGAATGCGTAGAACCGAAGCTGATTTGTAAGCTAGTTACCTCGGTACTTAAACAAGGTACTCGTGAAGTCACTTTAACAACTACTGTTGAATCTACTAATAAAGCCGCCACTACTGTCAAATCGTACACTTATGACTTTGGCGACAAGAGTAATGTTCAGGTAGTAAACTCTGCTGAATACAAAAATAGTGTCGTGCATACCTATCCAACCGGCGACTTTACAGCTAAAACAACCGTGCAGTACACGGTCAATAAAACAAGCGGTAGCACAGCCGCGCAAATAGAATGTTCTTCACCGGTAAGTTTTGAAGAAGAAAAACCTGTCGGTGAAACTAAAACAGTCAAGAATGTTACACAAAATTTAGAAGGTGACGCCGCTATCAAATCTACCGTTAAACCAGGCGACGTTATTGAATATAAGCTTACGACTACTAACTCCCAGGCTTATGATAAAAAAGATTACATGGCGTCTGATTATGTAGGTGACATCTTAGACTATGCCGAGCTGGATATGGAATCCTTGGCAGCCGAAAAAGCGGTCTTCAATAAAGACTTTAAAAAAATTGAGTGGCCTAAGGAGAACATAGTTGCTGGCGGCGAAACCGTACACGTTTTCAGGGTCAAGATCAAAGACCCAATCCCGTCAACTAATGCCCCTTCGACAGTCAGCACAAACTACGACTGTAAGATAAGTAATAAGTTCGGTAACGAGATAACGATGGGCGTATCGTGCCCAGTTGTCAAAGGTATTGAGACTCTGCCAAATACCGGTCCTGGGGCAAGCTTAGTTGCAGGTTTCGCAATAACCTCAGTCGTCGGCTACTTCTTCGCTCGCAGCAAACTGTTGGCCAAAGAACTTGATCTACTAAAACACGATTACGTAATAGCGGGAGTATAAAATGAGCGAACATCTACGTCCAGGACATGAAATAGAGCCGAACAATGCAGAACATCATAAGGGCGCCGAGAAGCATGTAGGAAGCCACGAGAAAGAGCATACTTTAGCAAATAATCGAAAAGAAATTGAGAAGAATGTTGAGGCTCATGCTCTTTCTAATTCAGAAATTGAAGCAAAGTCAGCCGAGAAAAGTCATGATCAACCGCAACCCCATCATATTACAAAAGATATAAAGAAAGTTACCTTCCAAAGAAGCATGGTTAGAGTCCGAAAACGACTTTCTGCTCCTAACAAAGTCCTAAGTTCAGTAATGCATCAACCAGCTGTCGAGCGCGTCAGTGAAGCTGCAGGACGCACTATCGCTCGTCCTTCTGGAGTATTAGGTGGCGGAATATTCGCATTCATTGGTACTCTGCTTCTTCTATACGTAACCCGTAAATATGGATATGAATTTAACTATCTAGTGTTCTTTATGCTTTTTGTCGGCGGGTTCATGGTCGGCGCGATACTTGAACTACTTCTTTTTTCGGTAAAAAGCAGCAAAGCTAGCGATTAAGTTTGAGGAGGGGCTTGCCCCTCCAAACTTGTCCGAAGTAAATTCGGACAGCGTTTCCTACCCCTAAAGGCTGCGCATGGCACAGCTTTCGCGTTGCTCAATAGTTAGTTTAGGTAGAGCTCTGCTCTCCCAGATTCGTTCGAAACAAGTTCGAACTTCATCTTCCCACTCGCTAAAGCTCGGCTATCGCCTCGTTCGCTTCGCTCAATTCACTACCTTAAACTGATTACTGAGCGAAGCGAAAGCTGCGCGACGCGCAGCCTTTAGCGTATGGGAGATTGAAGTTCGGATTCATTCCGAACGAAATCGGGAGAGCAGAGCTCTCCCTTTAATATATCTACCTTCGGATGTGGAGGATGCCTTCTTGTGGGCTGTCTTGAGCTTTATCGTCTGCTACGACTGGAACTTGACCCTCTATAGGTAAGGCTAAAGGTGTTGGTGACACAACTGGACTATTAACAGTGGGCTGAGCCGGACTTGGCGTTTGACCCACAGGAAAAGCATGTGGAGTAATTGGGTTCTGCGCTACTGTGCCGACAGGTTGGATGGGCTGAGGAGTTGTCGAGACTGCAGGAGCTGGTTGACTCAAGATTGGCTGTGCGGACTGCTGTTGAACAGGCGGCGCTGGATTCTGTTTCCCAAAACCTGTTGCTGGAGGCTGAAACGGAGCTTGTCTCTTATTTAGCCAGTCATCAAGAAACGAGGAACCGCTTTTAGGAGCTTGGGGACGCTGAGGAGGTCTAGTACCCTGCCCGAAGCCGCCTGCAGGGCCCGTAGAGGCCACAGGTTCGTCGTCAATTGTTTTTAGGCGTTCGAATATCTCTTCTTCTACTTTGAGCCGTGGACGGCCGTGTTTGGCCGCAGAAAGTTGCTTGAGCGCTTCTCCTAGTTTGCGGTTAGGCGTACCTATTGGTGGCAGTGCCGTCAAGCTGAAAGGCTGACTAGGAACTCCACCAATTAGCATCTTCATTATCGAATTATAATTTGGTGTCCTTTGTAAATCATTTGAGTCAAAAACCGGCGAAAAGTATTTTGCCAGGAACTCAGCATCGTTTGTGCCTACGCGGAACGAAGCAATAGTACCAATGTTACCGAACACGGCATCACGGATTTCTTCACTTAGCTGTGTCGTAAACTGGTTGGCTACAATAAGGTTTAGTCGGTACTTCCTGGCCTCGGAAAGTATCGTGGCGAACGAATCTGTCGAGAAGTTCTGAAACTCGTCTACGTACAGACAGAAATCTTTTCGATCTTCTTCGTCGATATTGGCGCGGCTCATGGCTGCCGCCTGAAACTTCATAACAAAAATCATACCCAGAAGTTTACTATTTAACTCACCGGTACGACCCTTACTTAGGTTTACCAGAAGAATCTTTTTGTTGTCCATTATCTCGCGAAGGTTGAAAGAACTCTTGGTCTGGCCAATGATGTTACGCATCATCTCGTTCGCCATAAAGGCACCGAATTTACTTACGAACCAGCCCAAGACTTCGCTCTTATGATAATCGGAAGTACTAGCCATTTCTTTGTTCCAAAAATCTAGCACTACTCTGTCGGTAACGTGCAGCAACTTCTGCTTGGCATATTTGCTATCAGTAAATACCTTCGGAATATCAATAAAAGTCGAGCCTGCAGGGTCGGACATTATTGTCCTGGCCGCCATTCTAAACCAGTGCTCGTAACGAGGGCCAATAATACCTTGGTGTTGCGGATCATACAGCTTATAAAGCATATTTATGGCCTCTTGAATCAAAAAGTCCTGCTGGTCCGGATGATCGAACTCAAACAAGTTAAGGCCTAGTGGATATTCCATATCGGCCGGACAGAAATATATAACATCTTCAGTACGCTCTTTTGGTACCATACTGAGTAACTTTTCAGCCGTGTCACCGTGCGGATCGATAAACGCGAACCCGTCACCCCTCATCATGTCTTGCACGGCCATATTTTCTAGAAAAACAGACTTACCTACACCAGTCTGACCGACAACGTACATATGCCGCCGTCTATCTTCTGGGTCAAGCACGACGCGCTTTTTGGTTCCTCGGAATACGTTGTAGCCCAGTGCCAGTCCGTTATCGCTCATGTTTCGAGGTCCGTCTACTTGCTTGCTTTCCTGCCTCCCTAGCTGTGATGTAGGCATATTTTTCTGGTCAGGAAAGTGAAATACTGTCGCCAGTTCTACTG
>JALYSF010000009.1 GCA_030854905.1 bacterium | reverse complement strand
CCAGTTGATATCTGCCGCGTTGTAGCCATTTACACCAACTATTCCAAAAGCATGAGTAGCTGGGAATTGCTTACCACACTGAGGCCAGGAGATGTCATTTCCTATCGCGGTAGATGTCGATCCTCCTCCGCCTCCTACTGGACGGGCAGCGAGTGCCGGGCTCCCAACAATTGATACTAAACTTAAAACAAATATAAAAAACGATAATATTTTCTTCATTACTTAATTATAGCAAAAACATTAACAGATATATCTAAAAGTAGGCAATGCTGGTATTTTTAAAACTATGAAAAACCTCGGTTATATTTTGAAATTGCGTCTAATAATTTTATAGAACAATTTCTCTGGTAATACTTTTCTCATAAATAACAAAACTGGCGCAGGACTGCCCGCAGCGTACCTAAGCTTATCAGAGTTTGAAGTAGCGGCTTTATAAATAGTTTTTGCCACGGTTTCTGGAGGCACACCGTTGTTTCCTGATCTTATAGCTAGTTTTTCAACTTTTGAAACCAGTGAATCATAGCCGATATTTTTTTGAGGCTTTACAAACACACGATTGGTTCCATAAAATGCAGTTTTTATAGCGCCGGGCTCGATTATTTTTATTTTAATGCCAAACTGGTTCAACTCATAATGCAGAGATTCAGAGAACCCTTCTACAGCCCATTTTGATGCATGATAAACGCTATAAAGAGGAAACGTAAGCCTGCCGCCCATAGAAGAAATTTGAATGATTGTGCCGGATTTTTTTGGCCTCATGTGCTGGATTGCTGCCCTGGTTACTTTCATTAATCCAAATACGTTGGTGTCAAATTGCTTGGTAATATTAGAGTCATCGATTGCCTCAAAAACGCCGTCTAGTCCGTAGCCTGCGTTATTGACAACAACGTCGATTCGGCCAAAATCTTTTATTACCTGCTTAAAGACTGACTGAACCTGTATGTCATTTGTTACATCTAGTTTATAGCTTTGCGCATTTTCTAGGTCGCTAAACGGTGACGCAGAAACGTCGCGCATCGTCGCAGCAACTTGCCAGCCTTTGCTTGCAAACAATTCGACTGTCGCTTTTCCTATTCCGCTCGATGATCCGGTTATTAATATTATTTTATTCATGGTTAAATTGTAGCATCCAAGTTCTGCTAATATTTTTACAGATCACCTAAACAAATTTAAATTTAACATAATAAAAAGTTCGTTCTTTGCCCTAATGGCTAACATTAACTAAAGTTAATACGATGAGTTTAACTATTTTTGACCGATGTTTTGTTTAATGTATCGCCTGGTTCAGGAGTTGAATTGTTCTTTTCTACTACGCTATAGATATCTTCGGTATGTATAACTTTTTCTATCTCAGTAACCTGGTGCTTCGGCTTGATAATAAATGCATTACGATTTTCATGAGTTTTTTGATAGACGCTCAGCAACATTGGTATTCGGGTCTCACAGTTTTCGTCAGAACATTCACATTTAAAATGTAATAAAATATCTTCAGTTCTTACGAGCTCAGGATTGCCAGCTTCTATGTTAATAGAGTCAACTTCATCAAGATTATCGCCAACCTTTTCATTACCACGTCGAAATATCATCTCATTTTCTATCTGACGACGTTCCGATATAGATATGCCCATACCCTCATAGTAACACCTTAGGCTACTGGGAGCTAAGATTACAGATAGCAGTCAAAATCGCTAATCGCTCGCAAGCTAACTATATATATAGCTTAGTAGGAGTGCTTGTTAGAGGGCATAAAAAGAACTATTTCAACTAAACTTCATTAGATGCTATGCAACGAAGGATGGTTACTATAAATCTGAACTGAGTATTTACACTATTTTAAGAATAGTATTTGTTTTTATCTACTCATGGTGACACAATAATTTTATATTTAGTTAAAGCGAGCACATCATGAGTTTACTACTTTCTGAACAAACACACGGTTTTGATGAAAAGCCTTACGCTTTTCAGTTATTGGACAGTGAACCCCAAGAATATCCGCTCGAAATCGGAGATAAAAAGCGATTCGGCAAAGTTATAATTACGAAAACTTGTATATTGGAAACCCCTCCGGATGTTCCAGCAGGCGAAATTCTTACTAACCCAAGCCAACTAGAAGAAATATTGGAAGGCCCGCAAAAAGGTGAACTATTTGCATATTTTCGTCGTGAACCTATGCACAAACACCTGGGTAATACGTTTTCTGTTCCATATATCCTCAAAAGGAGTGGCTATGATAAACCACACTTAATTCGCTATGAAGAAGCGATGATCGTAGAAGGTGAAGACCCCAGGCATATTCGAAACATGCCTTACTTAGATAAACAGGGTAATGCTCGAGTTGGTTCTTGCGTCAGTACTGTTAAAGCTACACCCAAAGCAGCCGATCCCTACTCCGTTGAATCCATAGAACAAAATTTTCACTGTGGTGACAGATTAAGCGAACTAGTACTAGTACATGGTATTCCAGGACTTAAAAACACTGTTCCTTCACCAATTTATATTCCAGAACAGAATACTACAGAAATTGACGTGTTCGGAAGGCCTCATCCCCATATATCTTATGCAGGCAGAGTAAAGTTTCTTAATGACATTACACCGGAACTAGTCAATGACGGCATCCTGATAACAGATGGGTTTTTAAAGGCAGGTGTACACACGGGTGTAAATAACATAAAAAGAAATGGCAATGATTCATTCGAGCTTGATATACATGAAGCGTGCGCTCCGCTAAACGCAGAACGAAAAAAAGAGCTGCACTATCGTTTAGGTAGGTATGCCTATAATCTACCAGATCCTTCGCATCCTAATGGTTTGCTCAGACCATTAGGCATTATTGCCAGACGTTCGGATTTTCCGTTTGCAGAGCCTAAACCTGCTACGGACGATGTAGCTGATTATACTGTACGGCTCACAGGGTGATAAAGGATGCGCAGTCGTAGGAGTATCAGATCGCCATGCAGGCTACATGGAATATGAGATTATACATTAATTAGGCTTAGCGTTTCTTTAGTAAATATAATGTCATTAATTTACGAGTTCTTATATACCACATTTGATTTGTAAGCCTCCGCCAACTAGCTAAGCCAATAGCATTTTTCACGACTAATGCCCTTTTAGCGCGTCTGGAATTCTAGCCCCGAATCTCAACGAAAATCTAACCTTTCGGATGGTTTTTACTTGGAAAGCAAAGCGGAGGTTAATATAGCTAATATCTATACAAAAATATCTTCTAGTTTTTGTGGATGAATATCAGGGAATAGTTCAGCAGCTTTATTATTTGTTACAACCATAGGGTTAGATAATGATTCAACCATTATTCTTCCGACCTTTGCGTGAGTTTTTGGAGTAAATAAGTTAAGCCACCACGCAGCGACACTAACTGGTATTAAGTGAAATCTCACAATAACCATTTTTTTGTTTTTCCATCCAGCATAGCGTCGCATTAAGTCACCATATGACAACTGCTCAGGGCCTCCAATTTCAACAATCTGATGTTTGGAAGTTGAAATTGTTAAAGCAGAGACAAGATAGCTGATTGCATCGGCCAATCCGATAGGCTGCGTTAGGGTTTTAGCCCATTTCGGTAATGTCAATACCGGTAGCTTATGAACTAAATTTGTAATAATATCATACGAAATACTGCCCCTGCCGACTACCATAGATGCCCTAAATTCAATTACTTGTGCAGGTCCACTTCTTAATATTTCGCCAGTCTTGTGTCGACTCGCAAGATGCTTGGACAATTTTTCACTATCGTTCCCTAGGCCACCAAGATAAATTACTTTCTTCACGTTTGATCCAACGATAGCATTGCAAAAACTTTTAGCTGCGTTTGTCTCAGCTTCAGCAAAATCTAATTTCTTCTGCGACATCATATGTATCAAATAGTAGGCTACGTCACAATCTTTCATGTACATTTTTAAAACTTTGGTATCGAATACATTGACATTATGCTTTGCCAAACGACTATGGCTTAATTGCATTGCTTCTGCATTAGGAGAAAGTGCCACAATTAAATGAGGAGTTTCATCGATAAGTCTTTGTATAAGATTGTGACCAATGTAACCGTTGGCGCCTAAAATAGCTATCTTCACTAATCTAGTGTATCAAAGAACAGAGTTACAATAATTTAGTTTAAAAAAAGTGTACTGGAGAGCCCGGTTAGCCGATATTGATTATCAATTACTTCGAAGGGGAGCTTAGGTGTGTATATCATGGATAATATTCTCGGGCCTGATATCGAAGTAGGCTTCTAAACCGCTGACGTTACATAAATCTATAATTTCGTATAAATATGATAATTTATGCCTGCCATGTGAGTGTGACCAAAACTGCAATGTCTTAATACGTTGTTCTTTCGCAAAGCTGATGGTCTCGTTTATATTATCGTCTAAATTGGGACTAATGCTGTATGGCTTGCGGTCAAGATTTTGCAGATGATCCCTCACTTCTTTTCGGCTTTTGCCCAAGTATCTTTGCAAATCTATGTTTAGCAGAACGTTTTGGTTGGTAAGATGAACAAGTAAGGTCTCGGCTACCATAAACTGCTGGGCAGTCAGCTCAACTGAAATGCCAGATACTATAGATATATTTACGATCGCCTTCCGTGGGCTCCATTTTAATAGTTGGTTTATCAAAGACTCCATGGCTGGTCCGTAATTTGGATTGAGCAGCTTTAGATCAATCTTAGGTATAGTAACGGTATTAACAAAAAGATTCAGCGCATCTGATAAGTACGTTCCTTTTTCAATCAAGGGAGGATGCCCTAAGCACAAATCCTTACCATCCCATTGCACATCAAACTCAACAAAAAATGGTTTTATTTCAATGCTAGAACTTATTGCCGCCAGAGTGTTTTCTTTGCCTATGCCACGATGAGGACAGAGTCTTCTGGCAAACTCAGCAGTAGTATCAGCATGCATTTGGATAATAGTATCAAAAATACTTCCAAATATATATTTATGTATTAATCATGTTTGGAGGGCCACGGCGCACGCTATCGCAACTGAACTTCAGTATGACTTGGGAGCTACTTGTTTTTTGAGCGAATAATAATATATATACTAATACCTACTAATAAAACGACGAAACCAGCCAAACTGATGATTTTTGAAATATCCACAAGTAGTTCTTCCGTTGTGAGTGATACGCCGCTATTGCCGTCTAACGTTTGCCCTGCTTTGTCGTAAATACCGAATACTGTAATCAGGGCAAGTAAATTTCCTAGTACTATGAGTAGTCCCCCGCTGTACATTAATCTTTTCGCATTCCGTTTGTTCATATATTTTTCCATACGCTTACAATAACAAAAACATAGGCAATTAACCTATGTTTTAAGCATAACCGATTTGGAGGGCCACCGGGGACTTGGTCACTTTCTACGTGCTGAAATTACATCTAAGAAACGGAATGTTCAGTTAAAATGGAGGGCTCACTGGGGCTCGAACCCAGGACACCCTGCTTAAGAGGCAGGTGCTCTAACCAGCTGAGCTATGAGCCCATCTTAACCATAATTTAATTATACGGGACTTGGTCACCTCTGGCGACCCCCGAACTTCATCTTTGAAAACTAGTTTTCAAGAGAAGTTTCGTTTCCTAACTGCCAATGGCAGTTCTCACTCTAACCGTGCACGAGCTACTGGCCCTCGTCGGAGCAAGGCTTTGTCTTGCAACGATGAGAAGATAAAACAAGTTTGTCTTCTCATAGCCACAAGCCAGTAGCACTAGCTCCTCCTCTCAAATGCGAATCGGAATTCGTTTTTGTAAGAGTTCAAATTTTTATAGAAAAGCTACGTTAGAATAGCATTTTAACAGAGTAAAATCAACTTTTGAGCGCTAAGATACTTGGCCTTAGATCAAACAGTAAGTATAAAGAGCCAGTGATTACTATGATATTCTCATCGCTATCAAGAGCTTTTTTTAGAGCAGATCCGGAATTCTGCACGTCCACTTCATAACCAAAAATCATAAACTCTTTGGCTAATTTATCTGCTCTAACGGAGACTTTTTTTAGATCTTGATTACTAGTAAACTCTGTCGCGATTACTATAGTTGGCTCTAGCCCTACTAATTCCGCTACGTTATCGTGGATACGAATATCTCCGCTATACAGCATAGCGCATAAAAGTAGCGGTTTCTGATTCGGGAACTTATCCATAAAGCTTCGCACAAATTGAGACAGTTTTTGCGGGTTGTGGCCTCCGTCTAGGATAATAGTTTTGCCATTGATAATAAATACTTCCATTCGAGCTGGGACTTGGATTTTGCTTGCAGCAGTTACGACATCTGCCGAAAGTTGCTTATCGATAGACTCGAAATATCCCCCAACTACTTGACGCGCGAGACTAAAATTACGTTTTTGAAAAAGTGGAAGGTGCTGCGACTCTTCTGTTTGATTTAAAATACTCAAGCTGGCATTGTTCTTATGAGAAGTATCGGCGATGATTCGTTCTATTTCTTCTGATTGATTGAGCATAAATACTGAATTCCCTAGTTGGATAATTCCTGCTTTTTGGGCAGTAATTTGGGAAATTGTATCTCCCAATACCAGAGTATGATCGATCCCAATATCCGTTATTACACATAGCTTATTCGGATTAGCCACTACATTTGTTGCATCTAATAACCCCCCGATTCCAGTTTCGATAACCGCAATTTCAACTTTCTGATAGGCAAAATACCAGTACGCAAAAGCCACTAGTACCTCGAAATATGTCGGGCTGATTTTTTCTAGCTTCGCCTGATCGCTGAACAGCTTAAAATATCTCAAAAAATCATCGTCAGATAATGAGATACCATTTATTTGTACGCGTTCTCCCACGCTTTCGACATGTGGTGACACAGTCAATCCTGTCTTGAACCCAGATAATTTTAATAGCTCAGATAAGTAGTAACAGGTAGATGTTTTGCCGCTAGTTCCGGCAACATGAATTACCTGGTACGAATCCTGAGGATTACCTAGCTGATTCATCAGCTTCTTCATTCTTTTTAAATCATAATTAGCCCGCTGGCTGCGAGGTGGCGGAATAAACGACGCTAGTAGCTGCTCTACCTCATTCACTTTTAAAGTCTACTTTTTATTGTCAGGGTTATCGAGAAGCTTAGGGCTGCCTGGCTCGGCATTAAGAGATTGCTGCAAAAGTTGTAGCACACTCTGTGCGTGTTCTCTGCTCATGCCGATTCTAGCGATGGCTAACGGCTGTTTACCACCGGCGCCACCTACTTGCATGAAATTCATGACTACACCAAAATTATTGACACTCACCTGTGCCATATCGCTATATACAATTCTACTGTCATATGGCAGCATCATTAGCGCTGTCATAGTATGGGTCTGGCCTTCTTGGCCAAGCTTGGAATAACCGGCAAGCTCCCAAAGCCTATCTTCTTCATGGTCTGCAAGGCTAAAGTGGCTTATAAGCAAGTCCAAAATATCTTCGGTAGGACGTACTTCACCTCGCTCTATCTTAGCTAGTTCATCGGTTGCAATTTCAACAGCTCCAGATACTTCTTCAAGTGACTCTTTGGCTTGCTCCCTAAAGAATCTTAATTTTCGTCCAATTTGTTCATATGGCATCTTTGAATCTCTCATATACTATAAATGCTATATTACTCGGCTAGACTGTGCAAGATTTAAAGTATAATAGCAAAGTGATTAGTATAGAAGAAAACGCTGCACTTAATGTGCATAGCACAATGGGACTTGGCGGTAATGCTAGGTATTTAACTTCGGTCCAAACTAACGAAGAGTTGGTAGAAGCAGTCGATTGGGCTGTTAAAAACACTCAGTGCGTGCTGCCTATTGGTAGTGGTAGCAATATAATTTGGCGCGACGAAGGTTTTGACGGACTGGTAATAGTGATCGACATCAAAGGCAAAGAATACTTCGGTGATAAATTGGTAAAATTAAACGCCGGTGAAAACTGGGATGATGCTGTTGCATATTCAGTCAGTCAGGGATTGTCGGGACTAGAAACCCTAAGTTTAATACCTGGAACTGTTGGCGCAACACCAGTACAGAACGTCGGAGCGTACGGGAGCGAAGTTTCAGATACAATGGTCGAACTAAAAGCTTATGATTTAAAGGAACTTTGCATGGTGACCATAAAAAATCAAGATTGCGCTTTCGCATACAGGACGAGCCGATTTAAAACTATCGATAAGGGTAGGTTCATTATCACATCGGTAACCTTCAAACTTTCTGATAAGTATAAAACTCCTCCGTTCTACGGCTCCTTGCAAAGCTATTTAGATGAACACAACATTACCGATTACTCACCTGCATCGCTTCGGCAAGCTGTAATTGCAATCCGTCAAAGTAAACTACCAAATCCTGAAGAAGTAGCAAATAACGGATCGTTTTTTGCCAACCCGATTGTGGATGCAGAAAAATTCAATAATCTCAAAACTTCATATCCGAATATGCCCGCTTGGCCGACTCCAGAAGGTAAGTTCAAACTGGCAGCCGGGTGGCTAGTTGAACAGGCTGGCTTCAAAGATGTTCATGATGAAAAAACTGGTATGGCTGTCTGGCCCAAGCAGTCGCTGGTGCTCATTAACGAAAACGCTTCCTCGACCGCTGACCTGTTGGAATTCAGAGATAAGATAATTAATGCTGTGGATAATAAGTTCGGCATTACACTCGAGCAAGAACCAGAGCTAATTTAATGAAGTTTGTTTCTAGGACAAAAAACTATCAGGGATTAGTAGTTACGGCAATTAATGTTACATCTGCAGTTATTTTAACTTTATTTATCCTCTCAAATCTTATGGTCAGTAGTTATAGCAAATTTATTCTTACAACTCCTCAAGCCGCTACCTACAGTGTTCATTACCCCAGGGTGGCTATAGTTTTTGGAGGAGGCGTAACTCCCGATAAACAACCGACCGACATTATAAAAAATCGACTTGATACGGCAGCAGAGTTGTACGGAAAAGGTGTAGTGGACCGAATATTAGTGTCAGGAGATAATCGTTTTGTAGATTATAACGAGCCGCAGGTTATGCAAAGATACCTTGAAGATGAATTATTAATTTCTAGTGCCGATATACAGCAGGATAATGCTGGACGCAGCACTTACGAAACGTGCGAACGAGCCATTAAAGTGTTTGGGCTGAAAGAAGCGGTGCTGGTGTCACAAAACTCACACTTGCCTCGTGCAATATTCTTATGTCGATCTTTTGGTTTAAACGCCTATGGATATCCGGCGCGTGCAGATTCGATTCGGCTCTCGCAAGCTCTCCGCGAACTAGGCGCCAACCTTAAAGCCGTATTTAACGTGTACGTTCACGGCGAAAAAACTATCCTTGGCGCTCCTATCACGTTTTAATCTATCCAATTACTTTATTACATGTATAAAAATTTAACTTAGTTTTTAACTAGGTAAAGGGAAATTATTAGCGAAGCCAGTTATCCGCTCATGTAGCGCGGCTAGATACTTATCATCGCTAGAATGATCAACAGCCTCATCAATCCAGTCAGCGATTTGTACCATTTCTGTTTCACCCATTCCCCGGGTAGTAAGTGCTGGTGTTCCAAGCCGTATACCACTCGGATCAAATGGGCTGCGTGGATCGAATGGTACTGTATTCTTATTCACGGTAATTCCGGCTTTACCCAGAGCTTTTTCACCCTCACGCCCACTTAAACCTTTATTGTTTAAATCGACTACCATCAAATGATTGTCTGTGCCTCCCGTAACAAGGTTAAACCCTCGGCTAATTAATTCAGCTGCGAGCCTAGTAGCGTTTTTTCTGACTTGCTTACCGTACTCCTTGAATTCTGGAGTAAGTGCCTCTCCAAGCGCTACTGCAATTGCGGCAGTCTGATGATTATGCGGACCGCCCTGCAGTCCAGGAATAACTGCTCTATCAATAAGACTTGGCAGATTCTCACGAGTTCTTTCAGGTTTTTTTAGAGGGTTGCTAGGATTGCCATTACATAAAATCATTGCTCCCCGCGGGCCCCGTAGTGTTTTATGTGTAGTTGTCATAATCGCATCTGCGATACCTACTGGGCTTGGATGCTCTCCGGCAACAATAAGTCCGCTGATATGCGAGATATCGGCCGCCAGCCATGCTCCGACTGAGTCAGCAATATCGCGCAGCCTTTTCCAGTCGATCTGACGGGGGTAGGCAGTAGTGCCGCTCATTATCAATTTAGGCTTGGATTCCTCGGCAAGCTTAGCGATTGCATCATAGTCCATAAATCCGTCTTTATCGGTTGTGTACTGAACCGAGTTGTAATAAGTTCCCGAAAAATTAACTTTAAGACCATGCGTCATGTGTCCACCAAAGTAAAGCGACATACCCATCACAGTATCTCCAGGGTCTACAAGCGCGTAGTATATTGCCTGGTTTGCCGGACTACCTGAGTGAGGCTGCACATTGGCGTGATCAACTCCAAATAATTCTTTAGCTAAATCCCTAGCCAAGTTCTCTACCTCATCGACAACTTCGCATCCACCGTAATAACGCATGCCGGGATAGCCTTCGCTATATTTGTCTGTTAGCCTAGATGCCATTGCATTCAGCACATTTGCAGACGTATGATTTTCGCTAGGAATCATTTCCAAGCCTCGAGTCTGTCGATTGACTTCTTTTTCTATAAGATCACGTATTTTATTATTTACATCCATAGGGATATCCTCCATTAAGTTAAGACTAGTGTTCCCTACCTCGCTATACCATGATTTAAGTATAATTTTTTAGGCTGATTTTTACAATTAACCGCGATTTATAGTAATAATTTAAAATCCTGGATAAACAGTAAACTTAGAGCTAAATTGTATACTTTCCATGATATAATTATTTTCTATATGAATAAAACCAACGAGAAAATCGGTGAATTAATTACCAAATTAAGACAAGACCGTTATATGACTCAGGCTAGTTTTGCTAAAGCTCTAGGCACAAGTCAGTCGGCAGTGAATCGTATAGAAAAAGGCAAACAAAACCTAAGTCTAGATATGTTAGCCAGGATTAGTGAAGTCTTGCAAAAGCCCTTAGTTAAAATAGAATCAGGTACTGTTAATCTTAAGATCGAAGGCGGACACGAACTAAAGGGCAGTATCGATGTCAAAACAAGCAAGAACGCAGCAGTGGCAATTCTCTGCGCAAGCCTTGTTAACAAAGGTGTTACCCGCTTAACCTCTGTTGCTCGTATCGAAGAAGTAAATCGGATTATTGAAGTCTTGCAGAGCATCGGCGTTCAAGTTAAATGGCATGGTAACGGCGATCTTGAAATTAAGCGTCCTGAAAAATTAACCTTAGACAAAATAAATGGCTCTGCCGCGCGCAAAACGCGTAGCGTAATTATGTTCGTAGGCTCACTAGCCAGCGAATATAAAAGTTTCAAAATTCCATATGCCGGCGGCTGTGAATTAGGCAAACGAACTGTTCTACCTCATATATACGCACTAGAAGAATTCGGCATCAAAATCGAGGCCAAGAGCGGACATTATCTTATAAGCGGCCAACGACGTGTTCCAGAACGCGACATCGTGCTATACGAGTCGGGCGACACCACAACCGAGAACGCCATTATTGCAGCAGCAACATTCGAGGGAACCACAACAATTAAATTTGCTAGCAGCAATTATATGGTTCAAGACACCTGCTTCTTCTTGCAAAAACTAGGAGTAAAAATAGAAGGCATTGGTAGCTCAACACTTCGTATCACCGGGCTAAAGCACATCAAGAAAAATATAACTTACTCACCTAGTGAAGATCCTGTTGAAGCAATGACCTTTATAGCAGCGGCCGTGACTACTAATTCCAAAATCACAATTAACCGTTCGCCAATCGATTTCCTGGAACTTGAACTTCTGAAACTTGAGAAAATGGGACTCAAATACACGATTAGCAAACCCTATCTCGCCGAAAACGGATTAACTAAACTTGTCAACTTAACGATTCATAAACACAACGGCAGTCTTCTTGCTCCTGAAGAAAAGTTATACGGCCGTCCATTTCCGGGTCTCAATATTGATAACTTGCCATATTTCGTCCCTATTTGCGCTGTTGCCAAAGGCCGCTCGCTTATCCATGACTGGGTTTATGAAGATCGCGCCCTTATGTTTACCGAAATTAAGAAAATCGGTGTAGATCTAGAACTTGCCGACCCCCACAGAGTATTCATAAATGGACCAACCCGCTGGCGCTCTGCTGATGTGGTATGCCCGAGCGGCATCCGCCCTGCCGTAATGCTACTTATCGGCATGCTTGCCGCAAACGGAACGTCAATGCTTCGTAACATCTATACAATCAACCGAGGTTATGAAGATTTGGCCAACCGCTTGAACTTACTCGGCGCCCATATTACTGTCGAATCAGGCATCAACTAGAATTACTTTATTCGATTTGCTATAATTACCCCTGTATTTTGCTACTTCGTTTTTACAAAAAAGTTAATTCAGATTAACTTTTTATAGCGGAGGTGGCTTGGTAAGCTATCCGTAGTCGACGAGCAAACTTGTTTTGTCGTCGGCGCGGATGGATTACCATCACACGCCGACGCGGGATTCGTATAACGGTTAATATGCAAGTTTTCCAAACTTGAGACGGGGTTTCGACTACCCCATCCCGCACCAAAAAAGAACTAGACCTAGAGTCCAGTTCTTTTTATTCTAGACAAAGCCTTAGCCTCTTGTTAAGAAAGGTGCTTCATTAAGGTTTTCGGTTCCTTCTACTTGATCAATAAGTGCTTGAGCTACGGCATGACGATTAATTGTCTGCCAAGGGAATGGCCTTTTGCCAGTTAGCTTATACAACCCAGCTCCCTTTTCGTTCATTACCGGCGAGCGTAAAACTGTCCAGTCCAGACCGCTTTTACTGAGTAACTCAATGTGGCGTTCGCCGTCGTGTAGTATTTTTGGAACAACCAATGCCAACATTGGGCGGGTAAGTCTATTTATTATTCCTACTGAATCCTTACTCCACCTCGCATCATGCCCGGTGAGCGAGATAATTCTTTTTATACCAAAGTTTTTCATAGCAGGAACTATGTTCGACATCGCAGTAGACAAGATATCTTTCTTGGGTGTGCCCCAACTTCCTAGGGCACTTATAATAACTTCGCTTCCTTCAAAGGCAGATTTTACTGAAGCAGGGTCATAGATGTCGCCTTTAACTATTTTTAAATTTGAATGTTCAGTAAAGTTAGCCGCTCCATGCACAAAAGCTGTCACATAATGACCTGCATCTAGTGCCTTTTGCACTACAATGCTACCAACTTTTCCGTTTGAGCCAAATATTATAATTTTCATATACTTCCGTAAAACCTCTTGCCATATACGTTTAAAAAGAATGCCGATACTCCGCCCAAACTTGTTCCAGATAATGTTAACTTATAAACTTTTTCTATAAACAAGATATTTAACAGCTTAATTGCCATTCGGCATTGCCAAAACTTTGTAAATCCTTCAGGAAAGAAGAATACCCTTCTATAAGCATCTTTAGCTCTAATACACTTATAGGTAAAATACGGGTTTAAACTTCTGATCATTAAGAGTATTAAAGCTGAGTTCAAATATAAAACCAAGTTTTAACGTATTAAAGTTTAAAATAAACTTCTTTCATATGATATTTTAAAGTGTTTTAATTCAAAATCGGCATAGCTAAATAAAATAAAGTTTTTGCAGTCTTAACTAGGTACGGTTTGTTTCAGAGAACTAACATTTTTTGGCGGTTTTTCAAATTTTTCGACTACTATAAATTGTTTTGATTTACGAACAGTTTTCTCTACTTCGGGCTCTATGTGGCCGGGCTTGATTACAAATTGTCTGCTATTACTATGTAACTTATCGTAAGTGCTCTGCTTTAGTTTAATTCGCTCTTTGCAGTTTTCGCTAGAACATTCACAAAAGAAATATAGTGGCAAGTCTTGATCGATCAAGAGTTCATTATATCCTTCAGCAGTTGCTGCTACTTTAATAGCATCTAAGCCTTTAGATACTTTCTCGTTTGCTTTACGAAAAACAACCTCATTCTCAATTTTATGTCGTCGATTTACGGACTTTTTCATTTATATGATAATAACATGATTCAGAATGAAAAATGAGGCTTTTAGTTCATAAAAGATGTAGAACGATTATAATTAGTTGTTTCTTTTATTGACAGAAATAACCGCTACTACAACAGCAGTTAGCGTAGCAAGTCCGGCCATCGCATTAACTGCAGCCGATGTATTTCGGATTAAGGGGCTGGACGCAAGCGCATAAATCCCAAAAACTGCCATATATCCAATAACAATCCTCTCGTGATTTCGATCTACTTTTCGCAGTGCTATTTTGTCATACAGATACCATATAAATGAAGCCGGCAGGAATACTAGAGTGGCTAGTATATAATGTCGTCCGCGCTTTTTTAAAATGAGGATCAATACTGAAGTTATTATTAGAAAACCTATTGCGGGAATATATAAAATACCCATCAAATCTTTCGGGCCAAAACCTGCAAATAAGCGGAGTGGTATCATCAGCTAATATTATCAGAATATACGTTTTTCCCAACATAATTAAAGCTAAACATATCTAAATTATCCAGAAAGTTCATGCTATAGTTCACTCATATGATGAAGCTACTACGACGCTTATTCTTTTTAAAAACTATTTACTTCAAACAAACAACTATTCAAATTTTAATTTTTTACACGTTTGCAATTATAGGACTATTTCTAGTATATGAATCTCTCATAGCTAGGGGAAATTCAATAGCATGGATAATGCCTGTTGTAGTCTTGACGATTTATTTCATAATCAGATCAATCATTAGAACCGTTATTGTTAATAAGTATGTAAAAGGATTACTGGGGGCGATACATTCCTCAGTTGTTATCACCCCTCCTGCGGAAGTTAGTCAAGCTTCGATAAACTTAGAACTTAATACTATTGACCACCTTAGACTAATTACCGCCTACAAAAATGGACGCTTATTTTTAGCTACTTTTGATTTTCATCGTCGAACTAGAAGCGGAACCTACCTTGCAAAGAACGCTTATTATATTGTGTTTGAAATCCAGCTAAAGCGTTATCTTCCACATGTGTTATTCGATAGGAAGAATACGAAAAGAAGTCAGTTTAAGACAATTTATCTAAAGGCCCAGAGAGTAAGCGTCCAGTCCGGATTCGACGATATCTTTGATACGTATGCACCTCAAACATATAATATTGATCTGCTTAGCTTCATAACTCCAGAAGTTATGGAAGCATTAGTTGAGGTTAAAGATGCAGATATAGAAATTATTAATGACAAGCTTCTACTGTACGCACCGCTGTTGGATAAAATGGAATTAGAAACTTTTGCCAATAAAGGTTTAGGTCTTGCAGCGCACATAAATGATAATATCGACACTTATCGGGATGATCGACTACTGGGTGAGGAACGCCAAAAAAATGTTTTGCCATTCGCTCGCACATTATTAAAAAGTCCGAGAAAAAACCTGATGCTAGTTGTTTTGTTCGGCGTAGCTACAATATCAATCATTATTTCCTCAATATTCGTACAAATAAGCCCTACCAGTATTTTATTTAATGAAATCTCAGTTATTATCTACATCTCATTGGTGGTAAATGTTATAGCTTCATGGAAAATAATCTCAGCAAATAATAATGCATTAGATCTGTATAGGGCAGGCTTTCCCGACAAGCCCGTGAAAAATACCTTTATATAAGTATCATGTATAGTCTATTTAATTAGCTCACTTAAGAGGGATTTCGACTCACCTTCGGCGAGCCCCGAACTGTCACTGGCAGTTCTCACCCCGACCTTTTTGGGCGGGTGTTCGAATCTCTCGCGGGTAATATAAATAGCCCGACGATAGTCGGGCTATTTATATTGGTACCCCGGGAGGGATTCGAACCCCCGACCTGTGGGATAGAAGCCCATCGCTCTAATCCTCTGAGCTACCGGGGCGAGTACCAACGTACATTATAACAGGGGTTCGAATCTGATTCGACCTGCATTCTGCAGGCTCGCAACTTCAGCTATGAAAACTAGTTTTCAAGTGAAGATTGCCTTGCAATCCGCCAGCTGGCGGATTTCACCCCGACCTGTGGGATAGAAGCCCATCGCTCTAATCCTCTGAGCTACCGGGGCGCATCGACGGGTGATGGCGCTTGTGCCAGAACTGTCGACGAAATAAATTCGCTCGACATTTCTGGCACCCCCGCCAAGCCGCCTCTTTCTCAAAACAAAATATGAATTCTGTTTTGGTTAGCGCTGCAAAAGTACCAGTTACTATTCTATCTTATGAGGTGTCCTAATAAAAATACGTCCAATAAATGCTATTGCTTTTTATGGACTCGAGAATATAATTCTGACTATAAAATAGGAAATAAAAATGTACAGCGATGGCGGCTATGCAAACTTACTTAGCGGATTAGAACAAGCCAGGTTGAACATGCTAAAAACAGATGTCGATAGCTTTCATATCGAGCCTCGTCAACATGTCATGTCAGCTGCCAGGCATTTGTTGCCTGGACTGGCAAGAATTGCAGGTTGCAGTCCTGAAGTAATAGAAATGCTAACTGGCTTCGCCGAAAAACCACTGTTGTTAGCCGTCGAAGACCTCGCCACAGAAAGCGGCGTTGCATAAACACTTTATATATTTTATTAATAGTGATATAAAGGTTATTAAATTATGAACAAGTTAAAAGCAGGCGCACTTGCAGCAGTTACAGTTTGGACAACAGCTTTCACTTCAGACGAAAGCAGTCATAGCTTATTTAAAGAAGCATCCCACATTCCACCTGCATATTGCAGCGATCAAATTGCTAAAGAATTAGGAGGAAATGTAATGCAGGCAATAATCATAGATCTTCATAGCGTACTAGAAGCTGACCCTGCCACTCCTACCGATAATCAAAGGAGAGCGGCAAGGTTACCTCCTCCACCGCCACAAACGTTAAGTGTTAGTCGCTATACAAAGGAGCATACATGGGAGCAACAAAAAGCCGAACTTCCGGATAGCGGAATAATACTTAACGTATCGTCTAATATTCAACTAGCTCCTATTGACACGGCTGGAATAGATACTATGGTCAAGACTTCTTTATCCTTCCGGTCTGAAGAAAATATACTCCAGAATGCAACGTATGATTGCATGCATAGACTTATCTACGAACACCGCGTACTTTCATCGCACGAATTTAATCTGATTTATCTTAATAATATAGTCATAAGAGATAACTTAGCCGTTGATCGTACTTTGGGTAGTGGGAGTGTGGGTGGTAGGTATGCAAATCGAAATAATACAATTTACATTACGGCAGGCGAAAATACAGATACTAATTTAGTTCTCGCGCACGAACTTGAGCATGGCCTAAGGGATGCGCTAGACATAAGAGGCAACTCTGAAAAGAAAAGAGAATTCTCAGCAGTACAATTTGAGCTTGCAGCATTAGACTTTACGAGTGAATATGGAGGCGCATTAATTTCCGAAGCTTCTACTTCCGGCAATAATCTGATGGTATTCAAACTCTAGATGTGCTACAATCACCCCTGTATTTCCGCCGAATATACGTCAAAAAGTAAATCCTCCGCCATGCGGCGGATGCTTTTTGAGAGGAGGATCAAGCACCGATAGTATTGCGGAGAAGGACAGGAAACTTGTTTTACTGTTCGTCTCCGCAAGACCAAGGTCTTGCTCCGACGAGGCGAGCTTAGCTCAGTTGGTTAGAGCGCCGGGTTGTATAATTTCAGAACCCTTCGGTTGAACTATATTTAGATAATAATGTATTCTTAAGCTATGCTACCAAAAACCTGCTTGATTTGTAGTAAAGAATTCTTAGTCAAGAAGAGTCACTTAAGCAGAGGCTGGGGTAAATATTGTTCTAAGACTTGTCAATATTCTGGGCAGCAAGTAGGAAAGTTTTTTCAGTGTTCATCTTGTTCTAAAGAAATTTACCGCAACAACAAAGATCAATCCCGTTCAAAAAGTCATAAATTTTTCTGTAGCAAATCTTGCCAAACAGTATGGAGAAATGAATCGATCTTTATTGCCGAGAATCATGCTAACTGGACCGGCGGAGAGTCTTCATATAGAAACAGGTTAATAAAAACGGATCGAGATAAAAAGTGTGAAAAATGCAATACAGTGGATAGCCGAGTTTTGGCAGTTCATCACAAAGATAAGAATCGTAAAAATAATAGTATTTCCAACTTAATATGGTTGTGTCATAATTGTCATTACCTTGTACATCATCATGCTAATGAATCTATAGGGTTTTTGGTGCCTGTAGCTTAGTTGGTTAAAGCGCCGGGTTGTGGTTCCGGAGATCGAGAGTTCAATTCTCTTCAGGCACCCCAAGAATTTTTTTATTTAGAAGTTATACATTACCATTAACTAATATATGCAGTTAATATAGGACTATGATTGGATTTAATCATGGTTTGACTGGAGGGCTTATTGCTGCAGTTTTGCCGCTCCCCGTAGCTCTTCCGTTATCATTTGTGTCACACTTTGCGTTAGATAAGCTTCCCCATTACGGTATTCCTCACAATAAACGTGATAAGTCATATTTTTGGAAAGTATTTTTCATTATCGATGCGCTAGCAACTCTGGGACTGGCATTTTACGCTATAAATGAAAGGCACTATGCCATGTTCCTAGGTGGATTATTCGCTACAATGCCAGACTATGTGTGGGTAGCACGAGTGATACGTACGCGGTCATTTCACCTAGGCAACAATACTAATAGATTCACTAAATGGCACGCTAAGATTCAGATATTTGAAAGGCCATGGGGTATATGGATAGAGTTACCTTTTGCTGCAATAATGTTTTACGTAGTCATGATTAGGCTTTGGTAACTAAACTATTTGGATAGGGACTTACTTCGATTGTTTGCTATGATACGTTTATGTTGAAGAAAAACTCTACCGTAGAACAAGCTATAAATACTTAACTGGTCTGTCGGGCGGCATTGCAGACTATCTAGACATAGACGTTACGGTTATAAGAGTAGTTATGATCTGTTTAGAGTTTGCTACAGCAGGGCTGCTAATAATTGTATACTTTATCGTTTCTTATTTTGTACCTAAGCAACCTAACATTTCACCGCTTCAGCAAATACAACCACCAGAACCTACTGAGCGGAAAACCCCCTAGGGAAAAGCGGCGGAGTTTTATCGGCCGTTACGCCTGTACTTGATATGGGCAACTGGTATATAGTTGCAGGCCATGGCAACGGTAGTTTGGCAGTGAACGGCTGCTTACCAAACAAGACATCGGCAATTCCAGCGCCTTCTGATCCTGGTAGCCATGCAGCCACCAATCCATCCCAAGTTGCTAATTTATTTTCATCGAGAAACAGTGGCCTTCCGGACACTACAACTACAATAAACTTGTCGGTATGGCTTTGTGCGAATTCTATAGCTTCCAAATCTTCTTCAGAAATACGTGGTTTTTCGGTGTCCCCCCATCCTTCAGCATATGGTTTTTCACTAACTATCGCTACACCGACATCCATGCGCGTATTTTGATTAAACTCCTCGTTTGATGCGTAAACGACTTTGGAGTTTCTTGATGTTTCGCTCATACCTTTAAATATTGAGGTTGCGCCTGGCAACCAATTGCCATCTATCCCCTGCCATTCTACCGTCCAGGCACCGCTTTGCCGACCAATGTTATCAGCCCCGCTGCCGACTACCAATACACTCTTGTCGTCACTAATCGGTAAAACACCGTTGTTTTTGAGCAGTACCGCTGACTTTGTCGCTGCTTCACGTGCTATCAGCCGATTATTAAGGCTACCTATAACCTTGTGGTCTGGGTCAATTTCATTTGTTTTGTCGAACAAGCCAGCTTTAAACTTGGCGGTCAGAATCCGCTTAACTGCGTCATCTATTCGGCTTACCTCGACGTCGCCTTTACTGACGGCTTTGGTAACATCACGCTCAAATCCTTTGTAATCATAAGGCAGCATGGCCACGTCTAAGCCGGCATTGATGGCGTTCACGGTTGCGGTGTATTTGTTGCCTGCACGCTCGTATACTCCGTACCAGTCGCTGACGACAAAGCCCTTGAAGCCAAGGTCATCCTTTAACTTATCTGTTATAAGGTATTTATCAGTAATTATCGATTTCTTATCCCATTTTTGAAGTCCAACCATGATGCTGGCAACTCCGCTATCCACAGCAGCTTTATAAGGGGGTAAATATTCTGATTCAAGTAAGGCTTCATCAGATGTAACCTTGCCTTGATCGATTTTAAAATTTTTATTATCTGACTCGCCCCAATTCAGAGCACCTGTAGCTAAATAATGTTTGGCGGTCGCCATAATTGTTGGCTTTTCAGAGTTGACTGCTTGTTTTTGTATGCCGTTAATATATGCCGAGCCTAGCCTGGAAATTGTTTCTGGATCATCTGAGAAGGCTTCATAGACTCTACCCCATCTAATGTCTTTAGGAGCATCCAGTGATGGTGAGTATGACCAATTTACACCTGTATCGGCCAATTCCTCAGCTGTTGCAGAGGCCACTCTTTCTACTAGATCGCTATCTCCACTTGCGCCTAGCCCTATTGCGTGAGGGAAAATTGTTGCACCCGGAATATTACTGTGACCGTGATTGGCGTCTAAACCGTAAAGCAATGGGATCGCCAGCCTAGATTTTGCGGCCTCTTCTTGGTATGAGCCAACCATGTCTGTCCAGCCGGCTGGCGTATTATCTTTTGGTTTTGCTCCGGCGCCGCTTAGAATGGCGCCCAACTTATAGCGAGATATGTCCTCTAGTTTAATTAGACTGTTTTTATCTACTAACGACATCTGACCGATTTTTTCGCTCAGACTCATTCTGGATAACAAGTCATCCACTCTGTTCTCTATAGGCAATCCTGCTTGCTTATAATCAGCATTACTTGGTATTTCAGGCAGATTCTCTACGAATGGTTTTTGTATATAGCCTATCCCGAACAGCGCCAAAAGCCCGACAAAAAGCACGTAGGGCAATGGTCGCTTAAACCTATACAAACGCCTGTTTCTGGTTTTATGTCGCGGTCTTAATTTAGGTTTTTTCATTTCTTCCCGAGTTTAAAGCTTAACCTCAATTATACGACGACGGGAAGAAGTATGACAATAAAAAGGGGTATCGCTAAATTATCGATGCCGTAAGGAAGTAAATTTTCTGAGAGTGTCGCAAATAGACTAATTAGCAAAATGGCGGCAAAGGGCATAATTTGTGCGTAGATTCGTCCAACAACAAGAAATATAATTATTGAGCAAATCAAATGGGTAGCTGTGCCTAAGATCGTTTTTTTGGCACTCCAGACATAATATATCTTTGTTTGCTTTTCGTATCTTGTTCCAATAACTGCCGCCATCCCATCTGCCACCGCCAAAATTAATACTGCTGCCGCAAAATGCCACCTAGATTGTGCTAGCAATGCGCATAGGAAGATTGCTAATGGGTATAGGTATTCGCCGTATGTTCGACGCTTTACATCATATACCGCATGGAATATATGAAGTACTCGCGAGATTATTAAGCCAAATAACAGACCTGCCGATAACAATGCTATATGATTCATCGGCAAAAACAAAGGCCAAAGCGCAATCCATATCCCACTCAAAATATGAATAAATTTACGACCGCCCTCTCCCCTTAACACTTCGGCGCGCCAGAACGCCTCGCTGGCCAGCCCTACAAGACCAAGGGGAACAAGAGCCAAAAATGCATTTATCATCAAATTTATACTACCATTAAAACTATTGACATGGCATTAAATCTGGAGGATAACTAATCCCAAGAGTCACCTAAACGTAATCTAACAAAAACGAGAAAAACAGAGCCAACTATGGAAAAAGACTATGCACGGCTAACCCCTGTCGGTTTGATAAAGGCGTTAAAAGCGGACGGCGTACGCCCCACTTCAGAAACCCCCTTTAGGCCTCATGTTTCGGTACAAGGGGGTGGTAGCGCGGGTATCATTGGCCTTGGGGCACTTGATACTTACGTTAACGAGGGATACCTTGATCACACTCTGCAAATCGACGGAATCTCTATAGGTTCAACAGATGCAGCAGCTGCTATATCGGGCCAGATAGAACGAGCTAAAATAGCTCAAATTGAGGCACTTACAGATGAAGAATTTATCAAGTTCAGAAGAGTCAAAAAACCGGCAGACTTTGGACTGCTTGAAAGGGTAATCAGAACATCTTTAAATGTTGATGCGGTATTAATTAGTCCCGTAAATTTAGGAATAGGCCTGACAAAAAAGTCCGACTTGTCTCCTCACTCCATAACCTCATCTGAAATCGCCGAACAAGACGGAGATTTAGTAAAATGGCTGATGCGAGCAATGCATCTTCCAATTGCTGCAGGTCTTGCCAAGTCAGAATGGATAGATGGCGGCACATCATGGCTAAGAACGCCTGATATCAGTCGTCACTATGGAGCAACCCATATAATTGACATTAGTAATGCCCCGACCAAAACCTGGAAGTATCAAAAATGGCCGACCAATATCGTTGGTGCCTGGTTGGCATTTGACGGTCTAAATCGTGCTAATTTCACTGCATATCATAAATTCACACTCGATCAAGCCGATGAGATTAATAAAGGTAACCCTCCTGACTGTGAAACAACTTTCCCAAGTGACGGCATAGTATTACCGGGAACTTTCGAAAGAGGAAAGGATAGTAAAAGAAAATTAGAACTTGGATTTATTGCAGGTCAAAACGCTATGGCAAGAGCGCTAGGGGTACCGATTGCAGGAATTGAAATTCCTGCCGAAGCTAAAAAAGAGTCAATCAGATTATTCGGTAGATACGCCTTGCCGAAGAGAATATTTCCTCTAGCATCGTAATATAAAAATCCCGGATTTCTCCGGGACTTTTTTCAATTTCAGTATTACATGGCGTTTTTAGTGTCGCGCCGTTGCTGCTCAGAATCACTCTGGTAGCCAGAAGTGGTATCCTGAATTTTTGGCATTTTAGCTGCCTTGTCGCTAGTCTTCGTTTTACGATTCTTGTTCATGTCTTTCATGAAATCCCCTCGTTTAAGTTAGCCTTATAAGAATAACCATTTTCGTGCATTTTATCAGTTAGAATATTTACAAATATATAAATACCCTGCCGAATCAGGGTGTTCTATAGGGTGTAAAAGCTTTACTGCTGTAGTGCAGCGCTGCCGATACGATGTTGCGCAATACGAGCGTTTAACGTAGCGTTAAGTTCTTAGTTAGTAGCGTCTACTGGAAGATCGTACCACTCACGAGCGTCTGCTGCAACAATCAGCCATTGACACCTCTAAACTAGTCCTATAGCGTGATTTCGCGCCGCCGAAAAACAAGATTACCAGATGGAAAGTAGTCGATATTAAACTAAAGGAACCCTATGCAGAGTTCCTTCAATCTCAAGATTTCGAACTTGGTCGAGTATCTGGGACGATACCGAAACCCCATCTACCAGGGACAACGAATCCAACGCCTCACGAAATTGACCTCTGAGGCATCCTCATCTGCCTCCCGTGAGTTGCCGCCGCGCCCGTACCGTCGCCTGCGTCGTCTCGAGTCCGACAAAGTGGTGCAGCTGGTCGAGAGCTATCGAGCCGGTCGAACGGTCCATGAGCTGAGCGACGAGTTCGGGATACATCGAGACACTGTCTCCGCTGCCCTCGAACGTGCTGGAATTGACCGGCGCTACCACCAGCAGGTGCCAGTCGACCTCGACCGAGCGGACCAGCTCGGTGCCCGAGGCCTCTCGATCACTGAAACCGCCAAGGCCCTCGGCATCGGCCGAACCACCCTCGTCAAGGCCCGGCGAGCACGGGGCTAGACCGCCTGGTCGCACTTGGCTTGATCGGCTTCTTCCTGCACCTGCTTGAAGAGACGGTTGGCGGCCGACCGGGTTCGGCCTCGTCCGGGAACCTGCGCAACGTCACGCGAAGACAGATCTGACTCTCTCGGATGCGTCGGTAGGGTGAGATGCGCTTCGCCTCTTGGGATGGGCGGATCAAAACTCAGGGAGGACACATGGGCGACACCAGGAAGCTGCGCTTCCGACTGTCGAAACTGCTCGGTGTGGTGGGCCTCGCCCTCGCGGCGGTGGTCGTCGGAGGCTCCGACAAGGTGTCGGCCGACGACGCGATACCGGCGCAGCAAGGCAGTAACGGAGCGGACACCTTTTCGGACCCCCACACCGCTTCGGGTTTCGGGCCGCGAATCGACCCGTGGCTGTGGGTAGACGTCAGCTGCAAGGTGCACGCTCCATCGATCGAAAGCGTGACTCCAGACGGGTACTGGTACCGAATCGCCAGCGCCCCCTGGAACGACTCGTACTACGCTCCGGCGAACACGTTCATGAACGGCGATCCGGTGGGTGGGCCGTACACCAACTTCACCGACTTTGCAATCCCGGACTGCAGTGCAGCCAGCTCAGGTGCACCGCCGACTGCGTTCTTTTCGCCAATCCAAGGCACGCCAACAGGGCTCCCTGATTTAGCCGCCATCTCGGATGTTGATCTCGCTTTGGAGGCTTGGACCAGTGACGAGGAGTGTTCACCGAACTCTGTTACAGAGTGGATACCGGCCGACACGGCCACCCTGGCTGGGTGGAGTGTTGGTCGTCTTGGGCCCGTTTACTACCTGGCAGCCGCAGGACCTGAGCGGACGGCAGCCGTCAGAAATATTGTTCTATTTGATCCCGGCAGCATGGCAGATTTCGAAGAGCGCTTCCCCGTGAATGTCGTCAACGACACGTGCGACTCCGAGTTCGACATCAATCTCCTACTCGCAGAGTGGCTCGGGTCAAACGACAATAACCGGCTCATCGTGCTGACGGGTGCGGACAGCGAACACAAGGAGGACGGCGTCTCAACCTACGCTGGCCTCTGGAAACACTACTTCGCAGGAATCTGGGGGCAGGCTTACGCGCATCGAGCGCAGGTGTGCGATTACGACGGCATGTCGCACGAGAGTGTGTTGAGCAACTTTAGTAGCATTGTAGAAAACTTGCCGCCACTAGGCTCATGCCCACCGCCACCGAGCGGTTATACGCTCACTTCCTGGCACGTGTGATAAACTGCTTGCGAGATGAGTACTCGCTTGATAGTCGTTATCACAACTGTTTCAGTTGCTTTCCTCTACGTCGGATTTGTCGCCAACCGGATTCGTTCCGTCAGCGCTTGTCCGATGGGG
>JALYSF010000065.1 GCA_030854905.1 bacterium | reverse complement strand
AATGACATTTCGTGGCCACAATGTGGAAAGCAGTTCCCTACAACTCATGCATTTGGAATTGTCGGCGTGAACGGCTATAACGCTGCAGATATCAACTGGTGCCTAAAAGAGCAACTGATTTGGGCAACCAAGGCTATAGGCGGTACATCACAGCCAGTAAAACAGTTATATGTGGCGACTGCCAACCCGGGCGAAGTAATTAACCAGATTAGTACTTGGCCTACATCAAACGTAGACAATAATGGTCAAACGCCAGTTAACCCTTATGGCAGTTGTTCGGGCGCAAACGACTTGGCATGCTCATGGATGTATGGTCGTAATCGATCAATATTCACCGAGGATGGTTTCAAAAAAGCTGCAATCGCAGCGGGAGTAAGCAGCGCAAGTTCCGAGTACTTATGGTGGCTTGATGTCGAGACAATGTTTACTTGGCAGTCGGGCAGTAGTGAAGCGCTTGCAAGAAACACTGCAGCTATCGAAGGATTCGCCAAGTATTATCAAGAACAGGGTGCTGAAGTGGGCCTATATTCGACAGCTTACCAATGGAATGAAATAACCGGTAATAAAATAAGTTCTAGCAGTAATTTGAACGGCTTGAAGAACTGGCGACCAGGTGGCGCTAGCCTAAAAACTGCTAAACAAGCATGTACCGCCTCACCACTTACGCCAGCAGGTAAAGTAGTTATGACACAGTACGTTTCTAAAAACCTCGACTACGATTACTCTTGTATAAATTGACAACCACGACTCTAAAGCATAAGCTCTAAGTACAATTAAAAGAGGGCTATATATTCATGAAAAATAATATATTTAGGAACACACTTGTGGCTATTTTAGTGCTTGTTGGCCTTGCGAGCTTCGCTCCTGCAGTGGTTGCACAGCCTAACGCTCGAGCTCAGCAAGCGCAAGAAAATGCTACCGATCGCCGAGAAGCAGTTAAAGTAAAACTCGAAGCCAAAAAACTGGAAATTTGTAAAAAACGTGAGAAAAACATCCAAAATATCATGGCTCGTATCAGTGATCGTGGTCAAAAACAGTTAGACGTATTTAATAAAATCGCCGAACGCACGATGAATTTCTCGGTTGAGAAAAATAAAAAACCAGCAAATTATGACGTGCTGGTGGCTGAAGTCGAGGCAAAAAGAACTGCAGCTCAAACTCTAGTGGATGACATTAAGACAAAAAGTTCAGAATTTGAGTGCGATGCCGAGGATCCAAAAGGTAAGGCGAACGGTTTCAAAGAACTCCTCAAAAGTGAAATTTCTGCACTTAAAGAATACAAAACTGCAGTGAAGAACCTAATTGTTGGTGTTAAATCGGCAAACGGAGTTTCTAACTCTGATCGTGGCTCTGATGACAATACTGAAACTAACGACTCGACAAATGATACTAATGTCGACGATGGAGGTACTGAATAATGAAAAGGGTATTCAAATCTGGATTTTCGATTTATGAGCTATTAATTGTCTTTGTTGTTCTTGGCTTAGTGGGCTTTGCGGCAGTAACCGTCATGAATAGGTCTGACGATTCGGAGGGGCCAACGCAATCGGCCGTAGCTAATGACGTACAATCCGCGCCAGAAGTAGTGGAGGGAGAAGATCTTAACGAAGCAGAAGCAATACTCGATGAGACCGATCCTGAATTAAGTAATAGTGACGCATCGCAGTTAGATAGCGAACTAAACGCGTTCTAGTTCTTCAGAAATCGTTCATCATACTATAGATGCAACAGCCTAAGGGAAGTTAACTAGCTACTTCAGTCCAAATAAGGTGTCAAATGCATATATTCATGTTAAAATTCATCTGTTAAGTACTCAAAAAACAAATTCCGATTTGTTATTAATCCCGTTTGAAGAGAGGATTCTTCAAACGGAAAGTTACAAAACTTTATTGCAATGATTGTGAATAAAATTCATATTATATTCACTTAAAAGCAATAAAGTTTCGTAACGCACCCGTAGCTCAGCTGGATAGAGCATCTGTCTTCGGAACAGAGGGTCGGCGGTTCGAATCCGTCCGGGTGTACC
>JALYSF010000064.1 GCA_030854905.1 bacterium | reverse complement strand
AGTTTCTAACTTGTCTATCTTTTGACCTAAATCATTCTTAATATTTTGTTCTGACTGTGAAATGCGAGAATCTATAAATTGCTTAAGATCAATAATTGTATCGACATTCATGAAATTATTGTACACCCAATGCGATATGTGTGTGTTAAATATCTAACGGTATTTTGCTAGCTCAGTTACTGCAGTGTCCCAGAGTGCGGGCTCGCCGCGTTTCATCTTCATGAAGTACCACCACTCTGGGCCCCATAGGTAGATATCGCGCATGCCAGTAGCAACACCGTATTTAATTCGATCTTCAAGCCTTTTTGGGCTGAGTGATTTATAAAGCTCTTCTGTTGTGGCCGTTTTCATGTCAAATCCTTCGGGAAGCCAGCTTTCTGCCTGAAGCTCATGGATTACCATATTATTCCCCGTAAAAATTTCTGCGCCTCCTGCAAGAGATGCGTAGAACCACGCCGGCAACGGATATTCAAAATATCGTTTGGTTATGCTTTTGTCCCAAACACGCTTATATACCGATATAGCGAATTCGTCCGGTCTTGGGTCGCCAAGCGGAAGCCCTATCCAGTTGTTGCTTCGGCTAATAGTTACAGGCGTATTGTTGTCTAAGGATTTTACAAACTCGTACTCGTCAACTAGCCTCCAGCGGCTATGATCTGGGCAAATACCAAAAACTGTCATGAAGAATTCGTTTTCTAGCTGGTAACTTTCTAAAACTGGGTTGTCGCCGTATCGTTCAATTACTTTGCCAATAAATGTTTTTAATTTAGGATACCAAATATCTAGCGGCTCTTTCTCTGCCCATCCCGGCGCGTGACACTCTGGCCAGCGAGGTTGTCGTAGCCCAATAGCAAGCGAAACTTTCCCACCTGCGGCGGCAACTTTCTCGAACTGCCAGTCAAGCTCGTCCCATTCATATTGACCTTCAACTGGTTCTATATTTTTCCAATAACTGACTAGTCTGAACTGTTTAATGCCAAGCTCATTTATCATTGCATCCATTGTCTGCTCTGGCTCGAGACCGAAATGTCTTGAATAATTAGGAATAAAAGTGGCGCCGATACGCAGCGGTTCATCTTTGTGCTTGGCAATATACCACTGAGCGGTAGCATACATAACGCCTGTCCAACCGACTACAATTGCAACTAAAACAATTAAAACGCGTTTTTGCCACTGCCGGTTTATTAGAAAACGGTTTTTTAGAGGTTTGTGCCGTACGGCACGAATCTTTTTTTCGGGTACAGAACTAGCCGCTTTAATCGGTTTTTTGGCTGTTTTATGAGAAGTCTTTTTTGTCATACCCACTATTATTTATAAGCGTAAGTATAGCAGTGATTTGTATAGATATCGAATTATTAAAAAAAACAAAAATGGCTAAGAGCTTTCTTAGTTGTAACTGTAAGCATTACGCGTGGATATTGGTGTTTTGGAAGCCACATAGAATGTGAGTGTTCATCACTTTTTGATAGGTTCACTTCTTCGCAGCCAATTATACTCATTAATCCTGCTAGAGCATGGTATCGGCCCGCCCCATCACCTTCATGTTTGTCGCGAACTTCAACTGTTTCGAATTTACCCTTGGCAAGCTGGACTTCTAGTCCGGTTTCTTCTCGGGTTTCTCTGGCAATACAGTCGGCGAAGCTTTCCTTGAAATCACTCAACTGCCCGCCCGGCACTTCCCATTGACCGGGATTGTTTTTACAATGCTCGTTGCGCATAACTAAAAGTAAACGACCGGCATAATCTGTAATAATGCCTCTCACAACTACAATATCTCCTGGTTTTATGGTATTATTTTCGGGCATTATCAAATTATAATATAAAAACTTATATAAATCAACTTCTGGTAAGCTGTTAGTAATGACGTTAAGTCTTGTAATACCTGTATATAACGAAGAGTACAACATAAAACGTTGTCTTACTGCTATTGCCGGCCAAACGATTATGCCCGATGAAGTAATAGTGGTAGATAACAATTGTGTTGATAAAACTATCGAGATAGCCAAAAGTTTTGGCTTCGTAACAGTAGTCAAAGAACCTAAACAAGGTCGAACGTACGCA
>JALYSF010000042.1:6099-7225 GCA_030854905.1 bacterium | reverse complement strand
CAATTATACTATTTTCAATACTTAGAGATGAAATTATTATTTCGTTCTTCATTCGTCGTTCATCGTTCGTCATATTAGCTTCTCATCAACCTATCAAGTTCCTGGACATCTACGGCAAAGTTCTTGGCTTCATCATAGCTGATAGTACCCTCGTGGATTAATTGAACAAGTGTTTTATCCATGCTCTGCATGCCGTACTCGGCGCCAGTTTGGATAACGGCGTCCAGCTGATGAGTTTTACCCTCTCGGATAATATTGCGAACTGCAGGAGTAGCAACCAAGATTTCGGCAGCTACAACACGTCCACCGCCTATCGAAGGGATAAGTCGTTGTGAGCAAATACCCATAAGTATGTTACTTAGTTGTGCTCGGATTTGCGGTTGCTGGTGCGGCGGAAACACGTCAATCATACGATCTATACTTTGGGCGGCGGAGTTTGTGTGAAGCGTCGCAAAGACCAAGTGGCCTGTTTCTGCAATTGTAATCGCACTGGCAATCGTCTCGAGATCGCGCATCTCACCTATCAGCACAACGTCTGGGTCCTGACGAAGCGCACTACGAAGAGCCGTCGAGAAACTATAAGTGTCATAGTGAACTTCGCGCTGCACAACTACCGATTTTTTAGAGCGGTGAGTGAATTCTATAGGGTCTTCGATAGTAATGATATGTGTAGATTTTTCTCTGTTAATTTTGTCTATTACTGCTGCTAGACTAGTAGACTTACCGGAGCCGGTAGGACCAGTAACTAGCACCAATCCACGAGGATAGTCAGCAAATTTATTCATTATAGTAGGTAAGCCGAGCTGTTCAGGTGTCAAAAGTTCACTGGGGATTAGCCTGAGTGCTGCAGCGAGGTTGCCGCGCTCATGGAAGGCGTTGACACGAAACCGTCCTAAGTCACCGAAAGCAAAACTGAAATCGAATTCTTTATCTTTTAGCAGTAGTTGCTTCTGATCTTCATCAAGGATGGCAAAAAGTAATGTTTCGACTGATTCTTCAGTCAGAACATCAGCACCGCTGACAGCCAGTAAAGATCCGTCGACGCGGAGCATCGGAGGCAAACCAACTTGCAAGTGAAGATCCGAAGCCTTTTTCTTAATTACTTCTTCTAGTAAGATCTCTATTC
>JALYSF010000042.1:0-6089 GCA_030854905.1 bacterium | reverse complement strand
CTATTCTTGGTTGTCCCTGCATCATGCACCCCTTCCAGTCGTGACTGAACGATGAACGATGAACGATGAACTATGATTGCGCTGCGATTTATTGTTTTGAAATTTCTTCCTCATTCGTCGTTCTCCGTTCATTATTCTGTTATTCCTAAGCAGCATCCGAGGCTGCAACTCGATTAACTTCAGCTAATGTCGTGCGACCGTCCAAAGCTTTTAGATATCCGTCTTCCCGCATGATCACCATTCCTTCTGCCTGCGCTTGCTTTTGGATATCACCACTGGTTGCTCGCTGCAGAATCAAATCCTTAATTGAATCGCTGACATCAAACACCTCGTAAAGGCCCATCCGTCCCTTGAATCCATTCTGATTATTAGGTTCTGGTTTACCCTTAAACAAAGTATAAGCGTTTTGGTTGGCCAGAGGCAAGCTTTTATACCCTAAGTCCTCGGCAAAAGCCTCGACTTCTTCTTTGGTATTTGGTAGCAAGCGCCCGATCGAGCTCTGGATACCCATTGTCTCAGCCTTGTCAGATTGATAAGATTCGCCACCAGGAATTATTTTTCTGACCAAGCGCTGGCCAATCACTGTATGTACCGTGCTAGCTATCAAAAATGGTTCAATGCCCATATCTAGAAGTCGTGGTAAAATTCCGGCTGCAGAGTTAGTGTGAAGAGTGCTAAAAACTAGGTGACCGGTCAAAGCTGCTTGTACAGCCAAAGTCGCGGTTTCCTTGTCACGAATCTCTCCCACCATTACTACATCCGGGTCTTGACGAAGGATAGATCGCAACCCGCTAGCAAAGGTCAAGCCAACTTCAGCATTAACCTGAATTTGGTTGATGCCGTTCATCTTATACTCGACCGGATCCTCGAGTGTGACAATGTTTATCTCTTCACTTTTAATTTCCTGAATAAGGGCGTACAGGCTGGTCGACTTTCCTGAACCAGTAGGCCCTGAGGTAAGAATCATCCCGTTAGGTCGTTTCAAACCTTCTCGTATGACTCGCAGTGCTCTACCGGTGTAACCCATGTCTTCTAGCTTTAGTGTAGTACCCGATTTGTCGAGCAAACGTATAACTACTTGCTCTCCCCAAACTACGGGAGAAATTGCAATACGCAAGTCGACAGCTTTTATACCGACCTGGACGGTAAACTGACCATCCTGAGGGATACGGTGCTCGTCAATTTTCAAGTTAGAAGAAATTTTAATACGAGAAACTAGCGGAGCCTCTATTGATTTAGGCAGCTGCATAATTTCTTTTAGTACTCCGTCGACTCGACAGCGTATTTTCAATATTTTCTCTAACGGCTCGATGTGAATGTCGCTAGCTTTAGCTTTTACTGCATATTCCAAAATGGCGTTTAAGGCCTTTGTAATCGGCGAATCCTGCACCAAGGTTTGAACGTTGCTTTGTTTTTTATCGAGTGCTTCCTTGGCTTCATCGGCCTCTGCCTGTAACTCGACTGTCAGCGCGCCCGTAACGTCTCCATGGATATCTGATTCATACTGCTGAAGTATTTGACGAATACCCTCTTCGCTGGCAGCATAAACTTTAAGCGCACGGCCAATCTTGTTGCTCAAAAAATCTATTGCCTGAATATTATCAGGGTCCAACATGCCTAGAATAATTCTGTGTTGCACTTCGCCAAGCGGCACCGCCATATATCGCTCAGCTAGCTCTTTAGGCAATAGCTCCAGAATCTCGGGCAGTACGTGAGCATTACTCAGATCGACATAAGGCGTATTGGTAGCCTTAGCAATTGTCCTTGTAAGCTGCTCGTTGGTAACAATATGATCATTAAGAAGCATCGCAAAAAACGGAGTGTTTTTCTTGTCGGCACTATCATGAAGCTCTTTAATGCGTTCCGGACTTAATACGCCATCATCTATAAGCTTTTGCTCAACTTTTTTTTGTACTTCGGCAGATAAGACACTCATCCCTAGTAACCGCTTACCTTACGATATTTGTTTGATGCCTTAGTAGTGCACGCTTTTTCAGTCGTACCGTATCGGTTGTAAGTCTTTTGGTTTTTAACGGGACTCATTCATCCACCTCAAATTTTTATTACTGTCAGTTGCCGTCTCTGAAAGGAGTAGTATTCGCATTTTCGCCGATCTTTATTAATTGAGTCGGGTTAATTGCATTTTCGTTGAAAACGGTGCTGTCTGGCCTAGTGAATTCAGCGCTAATCGGCTCTACAATTTCTGCTGTCTGCTGTTTTTTATCGGGCGAGCCGATTATGAATTTTGCTGCAAAAAACGCTACAAAAGCACTCACAAGCACGACGATTATTATCGTATTTCTGTCCTTTTTTTTCACTTCACTACCTCACTTCTAACCGTGAAAGTTTTTTCTGGTTGATAAAAAGTGTTTAAATCCAGGTTTAGCGACATGTCTGCATCACTACCGCTAATTGTCAGCTTAGCGACATACACTGGGCGTATTGACGCTTCAAGCGATCTGACAAATGTTTGAAGTTGCGGATAGCTTGAGTTAACCGATAAAGGTATCTCTACCGATTGAGGGCCGTTAATAGGTACAGCGACGACTTCTTCGGTAGCGCTTGGGGTCGACCCGCTATCACTGCCACCTAAACTGCCGATGCTTACCCCACCTTGTGTTTGAACGAGCTTCTCCAAGCTTGAAGCTAGCCCCGGAAAATCATTCTGGCTGGGCAGTGAATCGAGTATTATTCTCGGGTTGTCTCCGTCTTTTGGCCCAGTTCCTGTAGGGTTGCCTCCAATAACATTGACTGGCTCTGTTGCAAAAGATTCATATGATTTAATAAGTTGGTCGATGTTTGCTTTGTTGGTCTTTATTTGGCTCAATGCTTTTTTCTTTACTCCTATTACTTTTTGATTATACGAATTCTGCTTTATCAGTGCCCACGAGGCAAATAGTGAAAAAATAAATACAGCTACTGCTACAGACAGGGCTATCAGGGCTACCTGATTAGCTTTGTCTATAAGTACGTGCTTTTTTGAGGTTCTAGATGGGTTAGTTTGGCTCATTGTTGTCCTCCGTCTGGTTCACTCTGAAATAATTGCGTAGGTTTCTCTGTCTCAGACCGCGTCGAAATAATCTGTGGAACTGTTATGGTCACGCTCTCTTTTGCGTCAAGTATTAAAGGATCATAAGTTGCAACAATCTGGAACGAAGAGCTTTCACTAGACCTGTTCAAAGTAGTCGCAACACTCGAGAATATTTTTTTACTTTCCTGACTGTTTGCGGTTGTAAATGTTGCAAACTTTAGTGTATCTACAAATCGGTTAATAGTTTCGAGAGTATTTGTATCAGTACTGCCCGACAGCGTTAAACTAGTAGCTGGTACATCGACAACCGCTTGTTGCAGGTTTACATCTAACGGAGTCAGTTTAAATAAATAATCAAACATCCGTGACGTGATAGGCTTATCGGCGTGAAGCCCCGGTAGCGCGTTTAATTGATTTTGAATCGTCAATATCTTGTTAACGTTCTCGTTAGATTCGATTGCCTTTTTTTCTCGGCTGATATCATTTGTAAGGTTGGTAATGTGCCTTTTTTGGCCAAGCTGAACAAATAATACAAACATAACCAGGCCAACCGATGCGGCCATTACCATCATAGAAATACTGAGTATACGCCTCTTAAAGCTGCGTGCTTTGAGATAATTTATTTTTACGTCTGGCAAGAGATTAAACTGAATCATCTTTACTCGTTCCTCTCCGCCAAGCCGGCTGCCACACTGAACTGATGAGACATCGTCATAAGCTCGTTTTGTCGCTCTTGGCCGAACAAGACGTTACGCCACGCATTGCCGATTTCGACTGTTACTGCAAATTTATTGGCAATATATAGTGGCAGCTCTGGCAGTGTTGATGCGCCGCCGGTAACAATAATCCTATCAATCTTAGTGTTGTTGTAGCGTGCTTGGAAAAACTTTATCGATTTCTCAATTTCAGAAACTAGTACATCTACCGACCCAATGATAGCGTTATATATCTGGCCTTCTAATTTGTCGCGACTCAAACCGAACTTATAAACAAACTGAGTAGCCTGCTTTTCGTCTATGCTGAGATTCTGAGTAGCAGCCTTGACTATAGATTCATTTCCTACAGGTATTGTTCTCATTAGTCTAGGCACACCATTAAGTACCATGATTAGATCGCTAGAAATATCACCCATGTCTACTAGTAGTGTCGGAGCAACGTGGTCTTCAGCCAGCAACGCCCTTGTAACAGCCAGGCTGTCAGGTTCAAAAGCAATAACATTCAGACCGATAGATTCGAGCATATCTAGCCGCTTCTCAATAAAGTCGTTAGACACACTTGATAACAAGACTTCTACTTTACTTGGTTCTTTAGGCGAATCACCCAATAAGGCCCAGTCAATCTTTGATTCAGCAAGAGGTGTAGGTATCAGCGCATCAGCTTGATATCTGATGGTTTTAGCCAGTTCGTCATGAGATAAACGATCCATATCTACTACTGCAGAAAACACTTTGCTAGATGGTATACCGACCGCTACGTTGGTCGTATTGATTCCAGCTTCAATGATTACTTCTCTAACTATCTGGGCAACTTTTTGCTGATCTGTTGGCGCGTCGCTTTGGCTTACTTTGACATCAATCGGCTTTGAGCCGTAATGCATAAGTGACTTTTGACGGCCACCCCTTAACTGAACTACCCTGACAGCACTGGTCCCGATATCGAGTCCGAAAAAATCACTTGCCCCACTCAGAATTCCCATTCCTTTAAAGCTCCCTGCCGACTACTGTATTTTTTATTGTATTCTTCATTCCCACCTTTTTAGAGTACCGCTGTTGCATTAATTAAAGCTCTGTCGGAACCCATATTAACCCCCATTGTAAAGCATTAGCATTTCCAAATCCATACTTATTATCTTGATTCAGGAAGAGCAGCCGGAGCAACTGGTTTAACCAGTGCCCCGCGTGATGAGAAACCCGGCGTTTCGGGTGTCTCATTACAGATAAGCATTAGCATTTCCAAATCCACATTAAAATGTCGGAGGCAAGCTTATGATTGCATCGTATGTCCTGTCAGCGTTCCCGCCAGCACCGTTCTCAGGTTGCTCGGCTTGGCTCGCAAAGAAGTATTCAGGCGATAACCGGACTGTCTCACCCGCCCTAGCAGTAGACGTACTATATCTTTCATCAACTGTTGACTGTCCTACGCTCCCGCCAAGCCTCCAGAAATTTACTTTTCTAGCCAGTAAAGCTCCATTTACTGTCAACCGGGTATTTATGCAAGGATGTCCGCTACCGCCAACAGGTGCAGTTATCAATCCATTTATACTGCTGGGGTTATAGCAAGTAAATATTTCGTTTTTGGAAATCAAGAACCCATCCAAATTAGTTACTGATGGGTGAATGTATATATTGCCAGTAGCAACAATAACAACATACGGTATTGCGGCGGCGTTCGACCATCCAGAGCTATATACTAGGCTGCTCCCATTTATAAATACGTTGCCGCTGACATAAATCGTTTTCTTACCTGTGATCGGCCCAGAGGCAGTAACATTAAGATACCCGGCTCTAGTGAATACGCCTTGTACGCTAGTGAGATCAACCGATCCAACCAGTGGAGTAGTGCCAGCTGTTGGAGTCTGCCATTCAGAAGCACACAAAGAGCCATTATAAAGACCTCCAAATTCTTGCCGCGAACTTATACCGGATCCATATGATATGCTCGCAGTATTGATAGCTTCCGTGTTAGAGAAGGCTCTGATTTGCGGTCTGTTATTAGCGTTTTGCGTATCACTTCGGAAGCCTCTTATAGCTCCAAGAGCAAAATTAGCCATCTGTGTACCCGAACCTATTATTCCTGCTGGAGCAGTAGTTTTATAATCAATCCAAGCATTAATTGCTCCGGCAGGACTAGCACTACAACTACCAGCATTTTCGAAGCCCGAGCCAGCTATCACATCACCCCCATACGAGCGGAAATACGGAAAAGTAGATACAGAAACAGGCGGCACAGTACAGAATGGCGATCCAGCCGGGCAGCAATCGGTGTTATTGACTACGCAAGGCGGTGGAGGCGGGGTTGTTGTTATTGTACCTCCGCTATTGCATGGTATGTAGTTGCC
>JALYSF010000008.1:23734-28597 GCA_030854905.1 bacterium | reverse complement strand
AATAAAAATTAGACAGACCGAAAGGCCGACCAAAGGGAGTCCGCCGAGACGTTGTATTACTTGGCAATGAGATAGTTTCGAACTAGCTTTGCCCAGGAGTTTTGATTACTTTTGCGGCTCAAAAGTAATGAGAAATGACGTTTAACTAAACTTATTGAGAAAGGTGGCTGGTCCTGCGGCGAACTAAGTAACCTTAATAGCAGCTTGTTACTACAATTATAATTGACAATTAAGCATAAGTATGATAGATTGTTGATAGTTGTTTAAAAAATATCAAAATAAAAATAAACAGAAGATAAAAAATATGACCGAAACAGCATCACCCCACAATGTCAATCAATTACCATCAAGTGAGTTATTTAAAGGTAAGCCCACCGAAATCAGACCGTTAACATTAGATGTACCAGTCGACGCTGAATTGTGGCGTCCCGGAGTACTGGGCAGTAATGGTGGTCTGGTCGCAGCTCATGACCGTGAACGACCGGTTGCTCACCTTGCACATCAAGATGACAGTTCACTTTTTGCCACCAGAGGCTACGCGCATGGCGAAGCCAACGTGCCTTTAACTGGCGGCGATCAAAGCGCCTGGTTCGGCCAACCCCTATACTACGAAAAGAGAAGTCTAGATAGGAATCACACCGCTCGAAGTAGGGGTGTAAAGGGCAGGACAATTGAAGCACAAAACGGTCAGTATGAAAGATTTACTACTGATCCATTTGATGAAGGCGAGTTTGTTGATATGCAGCATGCAGTTGAAATTGACCCGTTAGGAAGAAGTGTAAAAAACCCACATGGCACTCAGAAAGAGGACGCTACGCTAACTGAATCAGTTGGTCAATACAACAATAATAATGGAACGCTGGCATGGGTTACCCCAGACGGTAAATCACAAATTGCTCCTGCCAGTGATCAACGAGTAGCAAGGTTAAGAGAATTAGGTTATGAGACAGGTGAAATTAATGTTCCGCATTCAAACGGCGAACGTTTCGATACTCAGAGCGGATCCTCGCAGGATCATGCTCAAACGTGGGCAAATCTTGAGCTTCAAGGTATGAAATCTAGAGGCGAAACCATGTCTATGGATGAAAGAAACTCACGTTTCGGCCGTGTAGCAGTACCGGTAGAACACTTAGACCTCATACGAAATTAATATTCTTGAAGTAAAAATAGAGCACAGCCTAAAATAAAACAGTACTTTCTACATTCAACCTTCTACTTTATACTTAGTTGTATATGAGTTGGGTATTAGTAGTTTTAGGACTGATTTTGTTTGTCTGTTTAGTGCTTGTGCACGAATGGGGGCATTATAAAGCAGCTCGGAATGCAGATGTTGATGTCGAAGAGTTTGGTTTGGGCTTTCCGCCTAAGATTTGGGGCAAAAAGCTAAAAAGCGGAATGCTATTGAGCCTTAATCTACTGCCTCTGGGGGGTTTTGTTAGGTTGAAGGGCGAGCACGACGCCGATAAAACAAAAGGGTCGTTCGGCGCCGCGAGCACCAAGAACAAAGTAAAAATTATGTTGGCTGGCGTAGTTATGAACTTAGCGGTTGCGTTGGGGTTGTTCACTCTTTTGAGCCTAACAGGATTACCGAAGTTACTACCTAATCAGTTTGCGGTAAGCTCGGATACAAAAATTATTCGAAATGATGTATTCGTAAGTTTCGTAGAAGACAATAGCCCGGCATCACAGGCTGGCCTACAGGTCGGAGACAAACTTCTTAGATACGGTAATGTTGGTCAAGATTGTCAGTCAGAGGAATGCGGTTTCTTTACCTCGTCAGATGTACTTAAGCAGGTCACAAGCAGTAATAGCGATAAAGAACTGCAAATAGTATATGAAAGATCTAAAGAGATAAAGACTACTACAGCCATGCTTCGTAGTGCCGACGAGGTTGAAGCAAGCCAAAATTCTGTTGAGCCAAAAGGATATTTGGGAGTTTTGCCTAGTGAATACACTGTGACTAGGAGTACTTGGAGCGCGCCTATTCAGGCAGTAGGAGTTAGCGGACAAATTACTTGGGCAACACTGAAAGGAATAGGTAGCGCACTTGGTAACTTGATTATCGGTAATGGCAGTAAGGCCAGCGAGCAGGTGTCGGGTCCGGTCGGCATTTTCTTTATCCTAAAAGAGGGTAGCCGACTCGGTATAAATTTCTTACTTATGATTATCGCAGTTATATCTCTAACCTTAGCGATTATGAATGTCTTACCGATACCGGCACTTGATGGTGGTAGGCTATTTGTCATGCTACTTTTCCGCGGCCTCAAAAAACCTTTGACTCAAAAGACAGAAGAGCGGATACATGGAACAGGTTTTGCTGCATTAATGCTTCTATTTCTGCTAATCACCATAGTAGATGTCAGACGATTCTTCTAGGGTTGTTTGTGAACTATAAAGAAATCGACGCTGAAACTAAGCATCCTGAACAGTACAAGCGTGCGGACTATCTAGGCTTAATCGGCTTGGTGTTTACATCAGCCGGTATTTTTTTAGCGGCACAGCTACTGGCGGCAATTATCATTTCATCGGTATATGCATTATCAGGGCAGAGTCCTATGATGATTGAGAAGACTATTGCTTCGTCAACTAAAGCCCAGTTTTACCTAATACTGGCTGTAGAGGTTTTTATAATACTTGGTGTAGTGCTCGTACTTAAGTTATCAAGACGATCGGTACGCGAATTCAATATCAGCATACTCAAACCGTCAACCATGTTACGAATCGCTCTTTATTTTGCTGTATATTTTGTGGCAACATTTTTAATGACAATACTACTGACTTTGTTTGTGCCGCAAGTTGACGTCAATCAGGTACAACAAATTGGATTTGAAGGAGCGGCTGGGGAGTCTTTAATATTGGTATTCTTGGCCTTATGCGTGGCGGTACCTATTGCAGAGGAAGTACTGTTTAGAGGATTCCTGTACCGTGGTGCCAAGAAGTACGTTGGATTAGTTTTGGCAACAATAGTAACTACAATTATATTTGGATTGGCACACCTAGAGTTCGGCAGTGGCGAAGCACTAAATTGGATCGCAGCAATAGATACCGCGCTATTTTCGCTAGCGCTAATTTATACTTATGAAAAAGAAAAAACTCTATTGGCTCCAATCATACTCCACGCTATTAAAAATACCCTCGCATTCATTTTTCTCTTTGTTGTAAAGAGTTAGAGCGCTACAATATAAGATATGAAAAGAAGTGAGTTATTTACCAAAAGCCGAAAACAAGCACCGGCTGATGAAGTATCTAAGAATGCCCAGCTACTGCTTCGCGCCGGATTTATCCATAAAGACGCAGCTGGAATTTACCTGTGGTTGCCGCTCGGCTGGAAAGTGCTAAATAATATCATGGCCATAATTAGAGAAGAGATGAATTCCATCGGCGGCCGAGAGGTGCTAATGTCGAGCTTGCAACGACAGGAATTATGGGAGTCGACTGACCGCTGGAACGATGAAATAGTGGATGTGTGGTTTAAAACAGAATACAAAAACGGCACTCAAGCTGGTCTAGCTTGGTCTCACGAAGAGCAAATGACCGACATGATGAAGCAGTTTATTAATAGCTATCGAGACTTACCAGCTTATGTTTACCAGTTTCAGAACAAACTCCGTAACGAAACCAGGGCCAAAAGCGGTATTATGCGTACTCGCGAATTTATTATGAAAGATCTTTACTCGTTTGTGCGTAATGACGAGGAACACAAGCAGTTTTATGAAAAGACTACTAAGTCATACAAAAAGATTTTTGATCGACTTGGTATAGGTGATAAAACCTACTTTACCTTTGCATCAGGCGGCGCATTTGCCGAGTTTAGCCATGAATTTCAGACAATTTGCGATGCCGGTGAAGACACTGTTTACATACACAAGGCCAAGAATATCGCCATAAATGAAGAAGTTATGCGTGACGACGTATTAAAAATGTTGGGCGTCGAAAGGGATGAACTGGAACAACATAAAACAGCAGAAGTTGGTAACATATTTAGCTTTGGTACGAGCAAGAGTGAGCCGATGGGACTGAAATTTACAGATGAGGATGGAACGGAGAAAAATGTAGTTATGGGAAGCTATGGTATTGGGCCAGCCAGAGTGATGGGTGTTATTGCCGAGCTTATGAGCGACGATAAAGGATTAGTGTGGCCATCATCGATTGCGCCATACCAAGTATATCTTGCGACTGTTGGCGTTGATGAAAGTGTTTCAGAGGCAGCCGAGGAACTTTATAAAGAACTGAATGATGCCGGTATTGAGGTATTGTATGATGATCGTGACGAGAGACCAGGCGAAAAATTTAGTGATGCGGATCTTTTCGGTATCCCTTACCGGATTGTTATTAGTCCTAGGACTCTAGATTCGGAGTCCTGCGAACTTAAACTCCGTACATCAGACGAAGCAGAACAGATCAAAATATCTGAAATTATTGGGCGGCTGAAAGCCTAGCCAAGCACTGACAAACTTGATAGACTAACAGTAGTTGGCGTGGGAACAAACAGAAATTACCAACTCACTAAAATCGTTAATAATCCGTATTAACTAATCAAAGGGCATTATTGTAATGAAAAAACAATTTTACTTAACCGAAAACGGCGTTAAAGAGCTTGAAGCCGAGCTTGAACAGTTAAAGGCACAACGTGGAGCTGTTGCTGAGCGTATAAAAACTGCTCGAGAATTTGGTGATTTATCTGAGAATGCCGAATATAGCTCTGCACGTGAAGACCAGAATAAGGCTGAAGGCCGAATTGCCGATATTGAAAATATTCTACTTAACTTAGAAATCATCGAGAAGCCAAAAGGCGGCGCCGTACAGCTAGGCAGTATAGTCAAGCTAAAAAGCGAAGACGGCAAGGCCAAGGAGTATCAGGTT
>JALYSF010000008.1:0-23724 GCA_030854905.1 bacterium | reverse complement strand
TCGGAACAGTTGAGGCCGATCCAGCTGCGGGCAAGATTAGCGATGAATCGCCAATTGGCCAAGCACTATTAGGCAAAAAAGAAGGCGAAAAAGTCGAAATCAAAACTCCTGCCGAAACTCTTGAATATAAAATCGTCAGCATCAGCTAAGAGTATTTAAGTAATTTACTAGCAACAGAATCTGTAAAACGTTAAACTGTAGCATATGGCGACACTTAAAGATTACCGCGATGAGCGGCTGCGTAAACATGACGAGCTAAAAAACCTTGGCGTCAATCCCTATCCGTCAAAAGCTAATCGTACGCATGATTTAGCTAATATAACTTCTGATTTCGACAAACTTGAGAACAGTCAGGTGTCCGTAGTCGGTCGGATTAAGTCCATCCGTAAGTTCGGAAAGCTGGCTTTTATAGTTATAAAAAATGAAGCTTCCGAATTACAGTTGTTCATTCGAAAAGAAGAACAGCCCATGCAGGCCGATAGAACTAACAGTGAACTTATTGTCCCCGAGGAGCTGAGGCTGTTAGATTCTGGGGATTTTATCGAAGCAACTGGTCCTGTTGTCAAAACTCAAACTGGCGAGATATCGGTGCATGTAAAGAAGTTAAGGCTACTGACTAAAGCGTTAAGACCTTTGCCTTCTGAACAAGAAGGCTTCACAGACAAAGAACAGCGTTTAAGACGGCGATACGTCGATATGGCCGTCAATGAGACGATCCGCCAGCGTTTTGTAAGGCGAAGTAAATTCTGGCAGGCAACTCGCCAGTATCTAATCGATAACGGTTTTATAGAAATTAACATTCCTGTTTTAGAGCATACGACCGGCGGAGCAGATGCCAATCCTTTTGTTACGCATATGGACTCGCTTGATCAAGATTTTTATCTTCGTATTAGCCATGAGCTTCCGCTCAAAAGATTGCTTGTCGGCGGCTATGAAAGGGTTTTTGATATCGGGCCGAGGTTTCGAAACGAAAATTACAGCGATGAGCACTTGCCAGAACACGTTGCGATGGAATCGTACGCTGCTTACCAAGATTATAACGAAGGCATAAAGTTTTACGAAGATATGATCAAGTTCGTCTGCGAGCAGACTTGGGGTAAATTAAAGTTTGAAGGAGTGAACGGCTTCGATGTTAATCTTAGCGGCGAGTGGCCAAGGCGTAAATACGCCGATATCATGAGAGAAGAATACGAAGTAGATGTGTTTAATCCTGATTTTGAACAACTAAAAGGAATCTTAAAAAAAGAAGGCGTAAAATTAGACGGCGAAGTGAACGTTAATCGCGCACTAGACAGTGTATGGAAAATTATACGTCGTCGCTCAAGCGGACCTTTTTGGCTTGTCGGTGAGCCGATAAGCATTTCGCCGCTTGCTAAGGCGGACCCAGAAGATCCAAGAATAGGCCAACGGTTTCACCCTGTAATTGCAGGTAGCGAGCTTGGGAATGGTTTCGCCGAGCTTAACGACCCCCAGGAACAGCTGGCAAGGTTTGCGCAGCAGCAAGCTATGCGCGAAGCCGGCGATAAAGAGGCGATGATGCTCGATATAGATTATGTAGAAGCTCTTGAATATGGCATGCCACCGGCTTGTGGTTGGGGAAATAGTGAGAGAAATTTTTGGTTCTTCGAGGGAGTTTCGGCAAGAGAAGGCGTGCCTTTCCCTAATCTTCGCCAAGACATCGATGAAGTAACCAGAAGTATCTACCCTAACGTCAAATTTTAGTCATGATGCGCGCTGAAATTATTAGAGATTTTTATCATACTAGCTCTCCTGTTTTCGTATATGAAAAAGCAATATTAGAAGATTCGGCACGGAATGTACTTTCTATTCCGGCGCCTTTTGGTCTTACTGTTAGATATGCGATGAAAGCTAATCCATACCCAGAAATTCTAAAGGTGTTCAAGCAAGTCGGAATAGAAATTGACGCCAGCAGTGGTTTTGAAGCTGAAGCTGCGATTAAATCGGGGTATTCAGGGGGTGAAATATTGTTAACTAGTCAAGAATTACCTCAAAACTTAAAAGAGCTTGTCAGTACTGGTGTTCAGTTTAATGCGACTAGTTTACGTCAACTGCGTGTTTACGCGGAAGCATTTCCGGGTACAGAGGTTAGCGTTCGCATAAACCCAGGTATTGGTTCTGGCCATTCCAACAGAACAAATGTCGGTGGGCAAACAAGTAGTTTTGGAGTCTGGCACGAATATATACCGGAAGTACTTAGTATATGCGAACAGTCTGGCTTGACAGTTAAACGGGTTCATACTCATATTGGTTCGGGTAGCGACCCGGAAGTTTGGCAAGAGGCAATCAAAATAAGCCTAGAGCTAACTAAAAGTTTTGTGCATGCGACAGTTTTAAATTTGGGAGGAGGCTTTAAGGTGGCGCGAATGCCTGAAGAAAAAGGAGCGGATATGTTGGCAATCGGCGGCGTTCTAAAGCGCCAGCTAGAAAATTTTTATGATGAGACGGGCCGCAAACTCCATCTTGAACTAGAGCCAGGAACGTTTCTGGTTGCTAATGCGGGGACCCTACTAGCAAGGGTAGAAGACATCGTTGATACGGGCACTAATGGATACAATTTTATAAAAATAAATAGCGGCATGCACGACATATTGAGACCAAGTTTATATGGTGCGCAGCATCCTATCGAAGTATTAAACGACTTACTCGAAATGGTAGAGTATGTTGTTGTAGGTCATAACTGTGAGAGTGGAGATTTATTGACGCCAGCACCAGGTGATCCTGAATCGCTACTTCCGAGACTTCTAAATAAGGCTGAAATTGGTGATATAGTTGCTATCGGTGGTACAGGCGCCTACTGCGCTAGTATGTCAGCGCACGGCTACAATGGCTTCCCGAGCGCCAAAGAGGTTATGTTTTCAGAAAATTAGGGCTATAATGAGCAAGATGAAAGAAAAAACTGAACAAAAATTTTATTTATTAGTCAAAGCATTTGTTTTGCTTGGAGCAGTAGGGTTAATAGTATTTGTCCTGTCGAACCTTCACAGTACACCTCAAGAAGTCGCTTTTAGTCTCATAGCATTCATTATAAGTGTTGCTGCCGTTATTATGACTACCCTTCAGAGCATATCGATCTCACAGCAGATAAAAATTACCAAAAAAGCCTCTGATATCGTTGATGAAACAGCAGAGCAGGTGCGTAAACTGATTGCTACTGACAGCCGAATGGAAAAAGAGATAAGAGAAGATCTAGCCTTAGATCACGAGATTGTAGCCGCATTAGAAGAAATTGGGATTGGTGACGACGAGAATGAACGGCGTGAAGTCGCGAGACGCATCTCTACAAAGATTAATCGCTCTAGGAACTAAAAGTGTCTAATTGGCGTGGGCATACTCTCGGTGGATTAGTTTCTGGAGGTGTATTTGCAGTAGTGATGTCGTTTACACCAATAGAAAGGTTTGCCGAAACCGCAGGAATTTTGGGTAACTGGCAAGTGCTTGCCGCAGTAATGGTAATAAGTACTTTATTTGGTATATTTCCGGACGTAGACACCAACAGTAAAGCGCAAAATCTATTTTTCGGCATCGTGTTTCCTTTAGATATTTTATTAATTTGGCAGGGCTACATTCAGGCAGCGGCCTATCTCGGACTAATTGCAATGCTGCCGATTGTAGGCAAACATCGCGGTTGGACTCATGCGCTTTGGGCGCCGTTCGCGGTGCCGCTACCAATATTACTTGTGCCGTACTTGTATAACGATAATATTCTTCCGGCTAGCATGATTTTTTATGGGGCGGCTGTTTTTGGTTATTTAAGCCATTTATTGCTTGACGGATTAATATGGCGAAAAATTTCAGGCTAACTGATACAATATAACCATAAGACAATAGAGGAAAAATGATAAAAGTAGAAAATGCTCGTAAAGTATACGGCAAAAAATCCAGTACTTTCGTGGCTTTAGATAGTGTTAGTCTTGATATAGAGCAAGGAGCAACAGTTGCCATTGTGGGAAAAAGCGGGTCAGGTAAGAGTACTCTTATGCACTTAATGAGCGGGCTAGACCCAGCAACCAGCGGGCAGATAATTGTTGATGGCCAAAATTTGGCCACGATGAAACGCAAAGAGGTCGATTCTTTCCGAAATAAAACGATGGGATTTATTTTTCAATCTTTCTTTGTTGAGGCTAATCAATCCGTTTTGAATAATGTTAGTTTACCTCTAGAAATCGCCAAAATCCGCAAAGGTCGCCGAAATAATCTAGCCAAAAAAGCGATAGAGCAGGTTGGGTTGGGTGACAAATCTTCTGCAAAAGCCAGGAACCTTTCGGGTGGCCAGAAGCAGCGACTGGCTATCGCAAGAGCTATAGTGAATAGCCCTAAACTTATTTTTGCAGATGAGCCAACAGGCAATCTTGATAGTGTGACGGGTAAGACCATTATTGAATTGCTATTCGGACTAAATAAAAAACTCGGGTCAACATTAATTATAGTTACTCATGACCATGACCTAGCGGTTTTATGTGATACTCAGGTTTTTATGAAAGATGGTCGTATAGAATCTATTAAAAAATCAGCTAAAAATCTAGCCCAGAAGCCAAAACAAGCAGTTAGGAAACTAAGTATATGAGAATAATCGACATAATTAGTCGATCCGGTCGTTCCTTGAGATCTGCGAAGGCAAGAACGGTATTAACGGCACTCGCAATATCAGTTGGAACCTTTGCGCTAACTTTAACACTTGCTGCAAGTAATGGTGCTGAGCAATTTGTGAGCAAAATTATATCTGAAAATTTTGACCCAGCTGAGCTAATTGTCTCTGCCGATGAAAGCATTACAGGGAGCAGCGACACTTCTACACCACGAGAATACGACCCGAGTTTTGGCGCAGGCGTATCAGATGCAGGAGCAAGTATTCAGCTCAAGCAAATAACCGACGAAGACATTGCATTAATTAAGCAACAAAATTTCGTAGAAAGTGTCCGTGAAGGAATCTCACTCAATCTGCAATACATCTCAAGAGATGGTGAGAAAAAGTTTGTGGCTACCGCGTCAGGGTTAGGACCTGCTCAAAAGCCTGAAGTTTTGGCCGGAACAATAACAAATCCACCCGAACTTGGTACGGTCCTGTTGCCGGAAGGATTTGTGTCAGTGCTAGGATTTGCGAGTGCCGAGGAGGCGGTTGGGCAGCAAATAACCTTTGCCGTTAATAAACCAGTTGATATTTTATCTTTAGATCCTTCGATTTTAAGTAATCCAGAAGAGCTAGCAAAACTCGATTCTTCAAGTAAACAAGAAGAGAAATTTACAATAGCGGCCGTCACTAAAACTCCTACTACAGCTCAACCAGGCACAGAACTCTATCTATATATTAATAATTCTGACGCAAGGCGTTTGCAAGATATAAGTACAAAAGGTAGCGCAAACTTCGGTAAGTTTTTGACTGTATTTGTAAAGATAAAGAACGGTCAAGACGAGGCAGTTCTGAAGCAGGCTCAAGATGATTTACAAAAAATAGGATTTTTCAGTCTTAGCGTAAAAGATACTCAGGATTTTTTGAATCAAGCGATTGGAATTTTACGAGCGATAGTAATTACATTTGGCGGTATTGCAGTTATAGCGTCAATATTCGGAATAATTAACACGATGTATATCAGTGTGTTGCAACGAACAAGAGAAATAGGTTTAATGAAATCACTAGGAATGCGCAGACGCGATATTGGCAGACTATTCAAATTTGAGGCTGCCTGGATAGGATTTTTAGGTGGCGTTTTAGGGTCCGGGCTAGCAATTATCGTCGGGTCATCTCTTAATCCTGTGATTAAAAAGCAACTTGAAATTGACGACAATTTGTTAATATTTAATTATATCCAAATAGTCGCGTTAATAGTAGTTTTGATAGTCATTTCGATTTTCGCAGGATTCTTACCGGCTCGTAAAGCAGCCAAACTAGACCCAATAGAAGCGCTTAGAACAGAATAGGAGACATAAATATGAAAGCTACATGGAATAATCAAGTAATTGCTGAAGCCGATAGGGAAGAATTGATATACATAGAAGGCAACTGGTATTTTCCGCCAAGTTCGGTCAAACAAGAGTATTTGGAAAAATCAGACACTCCTTATACTTGCCCTTGGAAAGGTGTCTGCCAGTATTTTAATGTGGTTATGGATGATCTGAAAAGTCTGGATAACGCCTGGAGTTATCCTGAACCTTTGCCTACAGCTATCGATACGGTAAAAAAGGACTTCAGTAACTACGTTGCATTTTGGCGAGACGTGGCCGTCACTGAATAATCTCTGCCAGTTCTGGCATTGTTAATTGTCTCGCTTTGGTATATATTTCGCTTATGAATAAAAAATCGTTTAAAAAGTTAAAAAATAATACCAAATCTACCAAAAAAATAAATTTACGATCATTTCTCTTAAAAAATATTAAAAGCATCATGATAACCGTATTGGTTATATTGGTGGGGGTACTTGGCTTTTACACCTATGTTTTCTATAACTACACTAACCTTAACCTCAAAGAATACAATAGGCAGTTATATAGCTCGCTTGAGGCTTCAAATGCTATGCTAGGATTCTCCTGCGGCGCACTAACTACTAATGATGCGCAGCAGTTTCTGGGCAGTGAAGTTACCATGAAAAGTCTTGTTTCTGGATCTATATGGTATGGTCAAAAAACAGCTAACGGCGGTGAGTTAGGCGCCCACGAGGGTTGTTATTACGAATCCAAAACTAATAATTCTTTTTATGCTTCACTGCAGGTCAATAGTTATTCCTCGGAGTATTATGCCCAGTTCGCTTTTCAAGATTCACTAAACATGAATATATCCGATAAATCTGAAGAGAGTCATCCGCTAGGCAAACTTGTATATAACGATCAAGGTTATAATTTAGTAAAGGGAAATAGAGTTCTTACAGTATCTGCTAATAAAGGCAACGCCAGTACCCATAAATCGGATTCAAAAGCTTTGTTTGATATGGTAGTTAATAAGCTACCTTAGCTCAGGCTAAAAGCTCAGTATATTTTTGACGTAATTTTAATATTTTAGGAGCGATTATTATTTGGCAATAACCGGTGTTTGGGTTGCGCTCAAAATAATCTTGCATCGATTCGTCGGCCGGCCAAAACTTCTCAAAACTTTTTAATTCTGTGACCACAGGATCGTCGTAAATACTTGGAGCAAATTCTGTAATGGTGGATTCTGCCAGAGCTTTCTGCATATCGTTCATATAGAAAATGACAGATCTGTATATTTCGCCGACATCGTAGCCCTGTCTATTCAAAGTTGTCGGATCGTGCATTACAAAAAATATTTCTAATAATTTTTTATAGGTAATTATTTTAGGGTCAAAAGTTATTTGTACGACTTCGGCATGACCGCTGCCTCCAGCGTAAATTTGCTCTGTGGTAGGATTTTCTAAGTTGCCACCACTATAGCCCGAAACCACACTACAAACTCCTCTTAGAAGCTTAAAATACGCCTCAAAGCACCAGTAACATCCACCTCCAAATACAGCTTGTTCCATGTAATTTATTATATATGAGCAATCTAGTGCATTGTTATAAACCAATCATATTTGTGTAATATCATTTACACTGTTACAATCTTCTTATTATGGCTACAACGAGGAAATCAACCACTAAACGTGCGACCAAAAAACCAGTTGCTAAAAAAGTTAGCAGCGCAAAAACGATCGTCAAAACTACAACTAAGACATCAGGCGCGGTAAACAAACTTGCTAAGAAACCAGCAGTGGTAACAATTGAGAATCGCAAAACAACTACTACAAAATTAGGTTCCAAAACAACTTCAACATCCAAGAGTATTTTTGAAAGATTACGGAATATGAATCTAGCAATTGCGATGATTCAACTTGCACAGGCAGCTGCTGTAGTGTTACTTGATAAGACACAATTAGCCCTGCCAGTAAGCACTAACTATACAACTACTGACTCGCTGGCTTCATTAGGTAGCAGTCAGGTTTTAGTGCCAGCAACAAAGAACTTACTAGACTTACGATTATCGTATGTATTGGCTGCGATACTAGTAATTTCTGCTCTTATGCACATCAAAGTCGCTACTGTCAGGCGTGAACACTATGAAGTTGGCTTAACAAATGAAACTAACCGTGAACGATGGATAAGTGGCGCGTTAGTTTACGGTCTAATGCTAGTAGTTGTCTCGATGGTAATCGGTATATCTGACAAGTCACTTCTGCTTATGATATTTGGCGGGACAGCAGTAATGCTTCTGAGCGGTTGGGCATTAGAACGAAATCGTGTTCTCGGCCAAAGAGTAAATCCTGTTTCTTATCTGATCGGTTTAATGTCAGGACTTGCACCGTGGCTTGTAATTGCATGGTATTTGGTCATGACCATGCGCTTAGGTGAGGTTTCGTATGATTCTTACGTGTACGTTTTGGTAGGCAGTATGGCTCTTATTTACCTAGCGCTAATCTACTTGCATAACATGCAGTTAAGACGAACAGGAAGCTACGCTGTCTACTCGAATGTTGAGCGGTCGTTTATTTTACTCAGCTTGATTGCAACATCAGCGCTAACCTGGCAAGTTTTCGCAAGTCTTTTAAAGTAATTTTTATATAAAACAAACATGCTGGTAAAAATTGATAAGCTTGTCCACGGCGGACAGGGTTTGGGTATGACGCAGGATGGCAAGAAAGTATTCGTTTGGGGAGCGTTACAGGGCGAAGAAGTAGAAGTACTAATTACTAAAAATAAAAAAGATTTCGCCGAAGGGTTTGCTGAAAAAATTATTAAGCCCAGCGCTCAGAGAATTAATACGCTAAAAGCTGATGATATTGAGCTTTCGACGCAGCCGCTTAAAATTATGAGCTACGACGCAGAGCTGATAGCTAAGCAGCAAATTGTACAAGAAATTTTTAGTAGGGAGCATATAGTTCTTCCAGAATTCAATATGCAAACGGCCGGATCAGTCGATAAATATCGCAATAAAGTAGAATTCTCATTTTGGGGCGATGACCAAGGAATTCACTATGCTCATTATCTTAGAGCCAGTCATCGTAAAATAAAACTTCCATACCCCTATAACAGCTTAGTCTTTGAAGGGATGTCTAAATACGCTGGTGATTTATTAAAAGATTTAAATGAACTTGATATACGAGCAGGCGATTTGAAGTCGGTGATAATCCGCTCTGAAAATCCCGCTTCAACTACAAAAAAAGTTGGCTCAGCGTTGTTTGTAAAAACTGATAAATTTCCCAAAATACAAACTTCAAATATTGTAGTTTATTACAGTAACCCCAAAAGCCCGGCTTCTGTCGCTACTAAGAAACTGTACGCTAACGGCACGACGGATCTGTCAGATACTTTATTAAACGTTGAGTTGAAGTACGATGTAATGTCGTTTTTTCAAGTAAATTTGCCGGTTTTTGAACTTGCTTTAAAAAGTATTAAAGCGCTTACAAAAACCGCAACGACAAAAATAGACATGTATTCCGGTGTCGGCGCTATCGGTATCCCGATTGGCAACAGCAAAGCCCTTATCGAATTAGACGAAAATAACGTTTTTATGGCCAGAAAGAATGCGGCAGGGCTACCTATAGAGGTCATCCAGACAAGCAGTGAAAAAGCTTTAGAGTATGTCAAAAAAGAAATTTGTTTAATTGTGGATCCGCCACGTGCCGGGCTTCATAAATATTTGGTTCAAAGAATACTTGGTGAGCGACCAAAACAGGTCGTTTATCTGTCATGTAATCCTGCAACTCAAGCACGAGATATTAAAATATTACTGGATGGCGGCTATACCCTGGAAGGTTTTAATGGATACAACTTTTTTCCAAGAACACCGCATATAGAAACATTGGCAAATCTTGTAATTCAATAAATAAACTTTATTTAATGTACAATGTTAACAGATGAAATTTGTTGATTATTACAAGGTTTTGGGCGTCAAAAAGACTGCGAGCAATGGCGATATACGTAAGGCCTATTTACGTTTAGCCAAAGAGCACCACCCTGATCGTGGCGGAGACAGCAAAAGGATGAATAAACTAAACGAAGCTTATGAAACTTTGAAAGAGCCCAAAGCTCGAGAATTATACGATGAAATTCACCGAGCACGTTATAGCCCCGATGGAGCGATGAATATTTTTTTTACAGATATGATGAGCGATGCTAGCGTGAGGCAGCAATTTACTGAGAAATCTATTAAAGAAATACAACTTTTCGGTGTACTATCTTTAGTTTGCGCAGTGGGCATTATTATAGGTTACGGTTACGGTACTGGCTCGCTTTATCTTATATTGGTTGCTCCATTCGTGTTCTTAATAGTTCGCCTACTAAACGCGCTGCATTTACTGCTGGTACAAAAAATTCGAAAGTCCGTAGTCTTTAGCGGCGTAAAATTTAGTCCAGTAATAATACGAACATTAGCTACCAGCACTGCTGGCGTAACCCTTCTGCTTGCTGGAGTACTAAGCTTTGGCATAGCCGAGACCCATAGAAACCGGCAAGCAGCTTCTGAGCAGTCACCAGCATATGTCTTTGAAACAGAACTTAAAGATATTGAAAAAGCTCGGCAAGACTATGAAGCTTGCAACGAGCAATTCAGTGAAATATCAAACAAATTAACCAAGGCCAATTCGCAGATAGACAGTACTTTTAGCAGTCAAGATTTTGTTACCTATAACAGGCTTAAAACCGAGAGAGAAAACTTAGTTAAGGAATTCGCAGACAAAAGGGCTGGCTGCGCTCAGATGCAATCAAATTACAATCTAAAATTAGAGCAATACAGAAAGAATACCCCGTGAAACTTCATAGGTTTTTTACAAATAATATTACACTGAAACACGATATATGGGTTGAGGATGAGCGGTTAATTAATCAGTGGCTGAAAGTTCTGCGCTATGAAGTAAATAGTAAATTAATTTTATTTGATGGGGAAAGGGTAGAGCGTCTTTATAGTCTTGAAGAAATCGGTAACAAAGCCGTAAGGTTAAAACTTGTAACTGAGATTGAGCGACATACTCCAACTAGTGAAGTATATTTGTTTTTTAGCTTACTTAAAAAAGACAAAAATGACTGGGTACTGCAAAAATGCACAGAATTAGGAGTGACACATTTAATACCAATAATTAGTGATAGAACAGAAAAGACCGGTTTTAACATCGAGCGAGCCCAAAAAATTATTATTGAAGCAGCTGAGCAGTGCGGGCGAAGTGATATCCCTAGTTTACGCGAGCCGATTAGCCTACTGACTGCAATTAACGAATTTAAAAGTAGGATTAGCCTATTTTATGCAGAACAATCCGATGAAAACATAAAAGCTTCAGTCAGGGAAAATTTAGGGGTTTTTATAGGTCCGGAAGGTGGTTGGTCAGACTCCGAAAAGGAGTTGTTAGCCAAAAACTGTAAAAAGCTTACCTTTAGCCAATTTACGCTGCGAGCGGAAACTGCTTGTGTAGCAGCCATGGTTGTTTGCGCAAGTTAGATATTAGCGTAACGAGACGTGATTGCTAATATGTCTTTACCGTAAGTATCAATCTTTTTAGTGCCGATGCCGTCAATTCTAAGTAGCTCCTGTTCGGTTTGTGGTATTTTGTTAGAAATTGCCAACAAAACTTTATCATGGGCTATGACGTAAGGCGGTAGACTGCGGCTTTTGGCCGTTTTGGTGCGCCATAATTTTAAATCATTCATAAGCTCAGTATTTTCTATGATTAGAGGCTTTGCATTTGAAGATTCGTCGGCTGCGTCTTCAGTAGTTATTGCCAGTTCGTCAGAGGTAGATCGAAAATGCTCGTCAACTTCATGAATTGCGTCATGCAGCATCAGAGCCTGGCGGTTAATGCCGCGCAGATGCAGTCCGTCTATAGATTTTAACCGACTGAGCGCTACGTAGCCCATGCCTGGTGTGAAGGCTTTAGATAAATCTATGATAGCAGCGTCAAGCGTCATGCCCTGGCTCTTATGAATAGTAATAGCCCAAGCTAAACGAAGGGGAATCTGGCTTACCTCGGCGCGTATTTTATCGCCGTCCTGTAACTTCCACGAATAAGGTGTGACTGTAATCTTACGACTGTTGCTATGAAGTTTGACGATAGGCCAGTCTTCGTCATTAGTGTCGACAATCATCCCTTGAGTACCATTAGCAAACCGCCCATTAGTATCGTTGACTGTAAAAATAACTTCTGCGCCAATTTTTAGATCTAACTCAAGTGGGGTTAGTAGGCCTGCTGCCAGTTGCTCGCGGTATTTTTTTGAGCCCGTAACACTAGCGGTGTAGTTTAGAAGTTCCGTTTCTAGTTTGCTTAATTCGGTTTGGTTAATCCTGTCTACGTCAATGTTGTGTGTATATAATTTGGTAATGGTTTTTTCTGGTTCAGCTTCATTTAAGCGGCTTTGTAACAGTGTAATGTGCCGATTACGCAAATTCTGATTGCGCATAGCAAGTAGTAAATCGAGTAGCTCACCACTATCCTGACGATGTTGTTCAGAAAGGTAGCAGACTAGAGGATTTAAATCCTTCCAAGATTTGCTTAAGTGCGCAAAATCACTGTCAGCATTTCTATTTACAGGCGGTAGCTGAAATAAATCTCCGACCACAATAATTTGCAGCCCACCAAATGGTTTGTCGTTTTGCCGGGCTAGCTTAAGAAGCATATCAGCCATATCCAGTCGAGCTCCATGCAGCATTGATACCTCATCGATTACTAAAATATCTGTGGAGTTAAAGCGCTTATTTAGTTTGGTTTTACCGGCAATGATTTTGGCTTCTTGATAAGTAATATAATCTTTAATACCAAGACCAGACCAACTATGAATGGTAGATCCACCGATATGTGTCGCCGCAATACCAGTACTGGCAGTAACCGCAATAGTTTTGCCGCGGTTTCGAGAGCGTGCAATAAATTCTTTGAGCACGAAAGTTTTGCCTGCTCCGGGTGGACCAGTTAAGAAAACACTTTTACCCTCTAACATTACTTGCAAAGCCTGTTTTTGTCTCATTAGTTAAATTGTATAGTACGACCCGCCTGTTACAATTATTTATAACTAGAAAATAACATTTGATTTGGGGGTCAGGTTCAAATATGAGTTATCGTTACGAGCGGAGTAAGCCGTATCAACCTGGTCAAAAGACACCGTTTAAGGTATCTCGAAGCAAAATCGAGCTTTTTATGCAGTGCCAGCGCTGTTTTTGGTTAGATACAAGGCTTAAGATCACACGGCCGAACGGTCCTCCGTTTCAAATAAATAAAGCAGTCGACGAATTATTCAAAAAAGAATTCGACCGGCACCGAAAAGACAAAAGTCCGCATCCAATAATGGTTGAGTATGAAGTTGATGCGATCCCGTTCCAACATACCGACCTTGATACGTGGCGTGAAAATTTCGTCGGAGTTTTCACCTTACATGAACCGACAAATCTCCATGTATTCGGGGCAGTTGACGACGTTTGGGTGAACCCGGCTGGTGAGCTTATTGTTGTGGATTACAAAGCAACTGCTAAAGCCAGCGAAGTTACTTTAGACGCTGATTGGCAGATTGGATATAAGAGACAGCTAGAGGTTTATCAGTGGTTATTGCGACAAAATGGCTTTACTGTTAACGATACAGGTTATTTTGTTTATGCTAATGGGCGTCTTGATATGGATGGTTTCGATAACCGTATAGAATTCAGAACAAAAGTTATTCCATATACTGGTGATGCATCGTGGGTTGATACAACTATACAAAAAATGAAAGAATGTATGGAAGGCGAAATGCCCGTGGTTGGTAAGGCTGCGATGGGCGGCCCCTGCGAGTTTTGCAATTACGCACGATCCCGAACAGAACTCACATTAAAATCCATTCAAACAAAAAATGTTAAGAAGTAATTACTAAAAAGGTCTATAATATTATCAGATGATAGATATCCAATTTTTGAGGGATAATCCTGGGCTTGTTAGCGAGAAATCTCAACAAAAAGGCTACGGCGTTGATGTTGCTAAAGTTTTGGAACTAGATACTTCACTACGCGAGCTTAAGCAGCAAGTTGAATTGCTGCGTACTAAGCGAAATGAAATTGCCGGCAGAATGAAATCTGGAGGCAGGCCAACCGAAGACGATATCAACGAAGGCAAGCAAATAAAATTAGAGCTAGCAGGTCGTGAGGAATTGCTCAACAAAGCCGATGCCGAATTCAGCAAATTACTCTCAGAAATCCCAAATCCGACTTTTGATGATGTGCCGGTAGGGGACGAGTCTCACTCTGTAGAAATCAAGAAGTGGGGAGAGCAGAAAAATGGAGCGAAAGATCACTTGGATTTTGCAACTGCTCGCGACTGGGTAGATTTTGAGCGTGGTGCGAAAGTGGCAGGCAGTAAGTTCTATTTTTTAAAAGGGGATTTGGCGCTTCTGGAAAATGCAATCACTCAGTTTGCGCTAAAATATATTACGGCCAAGGGTTTCCAATTCATGACAGTGCCGCATATGGCGAACTCTAAGGTAATGTCAGGCACTGGTTTTACTCCTAAGTCTAGTGAGCAGGGTGACGAATACGCAATCGAAGGGGAAGACTTATCACTTATCGCAACAGCCGAGATACCTTTGACCGGCTACCATAGCGAGGAAATAATTGACGAGTCTAAATTACCTTTAAAATACGCAGCACTGAGTCCGTGTTACCGCAAAGAAGCAGGCACATATGGTAAGCACACTCGCGGGTTATTCCGCGTACATCAGTTCAATAAGCTAGAAATGTATGTTTATTGTCTGCCTGAACAGAGTAAAGATTTACATGAACAGATACTATCTATCGAAGAAGAAATTTGGCAAGCGCTGGGTATTCCGTACCATATTATTAACATTGCGTCTGGTGACCTTGGCGCTCCGGCTGCCAAAAAGTATGATCTGGAGTATTGGTCTCCGGTAGATGGAACTTATCGTGAACTTACAAGCTGTAGTAACTGTACAGATTATCAGGCGAGACGATTGAACATTAGGGTTCGGCGCACTGACGGCAGGAATGAAACCCTGCACACGCTAAACGGCACGGCGGTTGCTTTGGCGCGTTCATTAGTTGCAATAATTGAAAATTATCAGACAGATGATGGAAAACTAAAAGTGCCGGAAGTGCTTAGGCCTTATTTAGGCGGAAGGGAATTATTATGAACAATAAAATTTCGATCACTGGAGTCCATTACGACGTCGACGAAGATATAAAGAAATATATAAATAAAAAGCTTACTCGTTTATTTCGATTTGCCGGTCGAAAGGCAAGCGATTCTGTAACGGCGGATGTAAAGCTAAAACAAAACCCGAATAAAGACAAGCGCCAGTCTACTTGTGAAGTAATTTTCCACTTGCCTAACGAAAACATTACCGTAACCGAAACTACCACCAATATGCACGCTGCTTTTGACGTAGTAGAGGCCAAATTAAAGACTCAGCTCAAAAAATATAAAGAAACCAAATCTATGACACATCATGGCAACAAACAAAACCGAGTGCGCCAAGCCCTGGGTAAGATACTGCCCAAGCGTTAATTACACTGCTAGAATTGGATAAATATGCTACAATAATTGCAGTAAAAAAGCATTGTTACAGGTGGAAAATGCTGAAAATAGAAGGGTAACTAATTCCTAATGAAGAAGATTATTAAGCGGGCGCTTGGCGATCCACAGGCACGCACTTTGAAACGCATGCGTAAACGCGTCAGCGTTATAAATAAACTGGACGATAAGTATAAGAACATGAGCGACAGCGAATTAAAGGCTCAAACTCAAGAGCTCAAAGAGCGCCTCAAAGATAAAAAAACCACTTTAGATACCATTCTGCCGGATGCTTTTGCTGTAGTGCGTGAAGCTAGTGATCGAACTTTGAAGCAACGCCATTTCGATGTTCAGCTAATCGGTGGTCAAGTTCTACATGAAGGCAAAGTTGCCGAAATGAAAACAGGTGAAGGTAAAACCCTTGTCGCCACCTTGCCGCTATATCTGAATGCACTTGAAGGAAAAGGCGCACACCTAGTTACTGTAAACGATTATTTGGCTCGAATTGGTGCTGGTTGGATGGCGCCTGTTTATTATTTCCTCGGAATGAAAACCGGCGTTATTATCCCAGACGCATCGTTCATTTATGACCCCGAATATACTGATGAAAGTCACGATGACCCTCGTTTCAAACACCTTAAGCCGTGCAGTCGCCAAGATGCTTATCAGGCTGATATAACCTATAGCACCAATAACGAACTTGGGTTCGATTATTTGCGCGATAATATGGTCCGTGAAGTTGAGCAACTACGTCAGCGTGATTTGCACTATGCAATCGTCGACGAGGTGGACTCGATTTTAATCGACGAAGCACGTACTCCTTTGATTATTTCTGCCCCCGCTGCCACAAGCGGCAGTGCTTATGCTCAGTTTGCTAAAGTGGTTCGAGCGCTTAAAAAAGAAAAACACTATGAAGTAGACGAGAAGCGTAAAGAAGTAGCTCTTACAGACGCGGGTGTTGACCAGTTGGAGAAGACATTAGGCATAAAAAATTTATTCGCTACCAGCAATATCCGCACAATCTATCATATTAATCAGTCACTTAGAGCTCAAGCACTGTTTAAGCGGGACAAAGATTATGTAGTCACAAATGACGGCGAAGTTGTCATTGTTGATGAGTTTACTGGTCGTCTTCTGAAAGGTCGCCGCTATAACGAAGGTCTTCATCAGGCCATAGAGGCAAAAGAAGGTGTAGAGGTTCAAGAAGAATCGATGACGCTGGCTACTATTTCCTTCCAGAATTACTTCCGACTGTATAACAAATTGTCAGGTATGACCGGTACTGCTACGACCGAAGCAGAGGAATTCCACCAGATTTATAAACTTGACGTGGTCGAAATTCCACCAAATCGCGTCGTTATTAGAGATGATAAAGGGGACCGTATTTATCGTTCCGAAATGGGCAAGTTCAAAGCCGTAATTGAAGAAGTCAAACAGCTACACACCAAAGGTCAACCGGTGTTAATTGGAACTGCATCAATTGAGAAAAACGAAGTTCTTTCACGTCTTCTAAAGCAAGCAAAAATACCTCACGCAGTGCTAAATGCTAAAAATAACGAATCTGAAGCAAAAATAATTATGAACGCCGGGCAAAAAGGCGCAGTTACGCTTGCCACGAACATCGCCGGTCGCGGTACTGACATTGTATTGGGCGATGGAGTCAAAGACATTGGCGGTTTACATGTTTTAGGTTCAGAGCGCCATGAATCACGGCGGATTGATAACCAGCTACGTGGTCGTGCAGGACGTCAGGGTGATGCAGGTTCTAGCCAGTTCTTTGTCAGTACTGAAGACGACCTGATGAGAATCTTTGGTGGCGAAAAGATACAAGCCGTTATGAGCCGACTCAAAATTGACGATGATGTGCCGCTGCAAAACCGTTTTATAAGTAAAAGCCTAGAAGCGGCTCAGAAGAAAGTTGAAGGTTTCAACTTCGACATGCGTAAAAACGTCGTACAGTACGACGACGTAATGAATCGCCACCGTAAAGCAACATACATAATGCGCCGAGAAATATTGCACGAAGCGGATATTCACGGTCGAATCAAGTTGTTCATTGCCGACGAAGCAAATCAGCTTTCGCTTTCACCCGAGTCAATGAATGAAACTTTTGAGGCAGCCCTTAAAGAAGTATTTCCTTTTGACGAAAAGAGTCTTGATGAGCTTTTTGATACTGAAGCAACTAAATTTGAGAAGGCACTACATGAAAAAGCTAGTAAACTTTACGAACATCAGGAAAAACGTTTCGGAGCGGATATATTAAGAAAAGTCGAACGAGATATTTACCTACAGGTTCTTGATAACCTATGGATGCAGCATCTTGAGAATATGGACCATCTCCGCGAAGGTATTCACTGGATTAGCGTCGGGCAGCGCGATCCTCTGGTTGAGTATCGCCGGCAATCACAGCGATTGTTCGAAAGTATGCAGCAGGATCTGCGACATGATGTCCTACGAACACTATTTCACGCCGAGCCTATCGACGCCGATCAGATTGACCGGCCTGTAGAAACAGATCTTACTCGTGCGGCTCGAAACTCAGTAAGCGGTGCCGATAAGATTATAGAATTAGACGATACATTAACTGCAGATGACTTCAGTGAATCTAGTGGCGGCTTAAGGCCGGCAACTCGTAAGATTAAAACTCACGATGAAAAACGTAAGAGTCGTAAAAGTGAACGAAAAAACAAATCAAAAAATCGTAAACGTCGCTAGGGGCTGAATTGAAACACACTGTTACTGAAGTTCAGTTTAAAAACGGCCTAAGAGGACTATTGATAGACGTGCCAGACGCGGATGTCATGTACACTGAGGTAAATTTTAGAGCTGGTGAATATCTGCTTCAGAAAGAGAAATGGGAAACCGCTCACCTTATGGAGCACGTTTTGTTGGGCGCAAACAGGCGATATCCCAAAGCTAGGGATTTTCAAGCAGAAATAGAGAAAAATGGCGCCTATTGCAACGCGTCAACCGGTGTTTATGACATCACTTATGAATCGGAGTGTGCTGACTTTGAATGGGAAAGAGTTTTAGAACTATTATTGGTGGCTATTGCAGAACCACTTTTTTTGCAGGAAGAATTCGATTCTGAAGCGGGTAACGTCCGTGAGGAATTAGTCGGCCGATCAAATAATCATTTCAGACATCTTAACATTTCGCTTCGTGAAAATATGGGAATGGTTGCAATGACAGATCAAAAGCGCCTTGATTACATGAAAGAGGTTAGTCTACACGACGTGTCGAAGCATTATAAATCAACCCACAATCTTGCCAACGCTAGATTTATTTTGTCTGGAAAGTTGTCCGGGAGGGTGAAATTAATTGAAGAGATGTTTAGTAAGTTTCTTGCTCTTCCAAAAGGAGAGTCTCGTAAAATGTTACCCACAGAAAGTCCTAAACGACTAAAAAGTCCGCTATTGATAAGGCGTTCTCATGTGCCTAACATGTACTTTTATATAGACACTTACGCGAAGCAAGTTGTTGACGGCAAAAATCGTGATGCTTTGCTCGTTGCTAGTACGCTCCTAACAGAGACTTTATATTCTCGTATCTTTGGCTTAGCTCGTGAGAAGGGCTTGGTCTACGCTATGGGCTCGGGCCAAACTCCACAAACAAACGTGCATAGTTGGTGGCTAGGTGCGCAAGTAAGTCTTACTAATGCTCCGGCTTTGTTCCGGCTAATACGAGATGAACTAAAAGCCGTAAAAGAAGGCGGTTTAAATAAATTCGAAATCGAAGCCGCCGAGCAATATTTAATTGGGAAATATCAGCGTTCCGGGCAGACCGTTTCGGGTATTGTGGCGGGTTATTCTCCAGCTTATTATTTAGAAGAACAGATAGAGGACTTTACCCGATTCGCAGAGCGTATGCAGGCTGTGACGCCAGACGATGTAACTATAGTATTTAACAGAATGTTTTCAGATAATACTTGGGGTCTAGCAGCGCTTGGTAATGCTAAACTTCAATTTATAAGAGAATTAGCAGCAACATTAGAAGAGCTTTGGCCGGCCAAAACTAGAAGAAGGTAGACGTGGATTATTCGCAGGCGGAATTCAAAAACATTAAGAAGTTGATTGATGAAGCGGCGCTGGCCTTAAAGCTTGATGAAAAAGAACAAGAAGTCACGGAGCTAAAAAAACAAACTGAGTCATCCGATTTTTGGAAGGATACAAAAAATGCTGAAAGGCTTAGCCGTAAACTGTCGGCGCTAGAAACTGAAATATCTAAATGGCGCAAACTAAAACAAGAAGCAGCCGATTTACTCGAGCTTTCAGAAATGCACGATGATTCTCTGGGCGATGATATTAGTACAATGTATGAAATGATAAAAGTGCGTTATGACGAATCGCGTATGGCGTTACTATTTTCTGGAAAGTACGACAATCACGCAGCTATACTGAGTATACATGCCGGCGCAGGAGGTACAGACGCGCAGGATTGGGCCGGAATGTTAGAGCGAATGTATTTAAGGTGGGCTGAGAGACACGGGTTCAAGACAGAAATTGTCGATCGAAGTCCTGGCGATGAAGCGGGAATTAAAAGTGTTTCAATAGTTCTAGATGGTTTACAGGCCTATGGCTTAGCAAAGGCCGAGCATGGAGTTCACAGGTTAGTGCGTTTAAGTCCTTTTAATGCCGATAATCTGCGCCAAACAAGCTTTGCAAAAGTAGAGGTTGTACCCAAGATTGACCAAGACGACACAATCGAGATTGACGAAAAAGATTTAAAGATCGATGTATATAGAAGTGGTGGCAAGGGTGGTCAAAGTGTTAATACTACAGACTCAGCAGTTCGAATAACACATATTCCTTCAGGGATAGTCGTGGCTATCCAAAACGAAAGAAGTCAAGTACAAAATAAAGAAACGGCCATGGTGATTTTACGCTCAAAATTAGCTCAACTTATGACCGAGCAGCATCTAGAAAAAATTAGTGAGCTTCGCGGTCCCAACGAACAAGCGGCATGGGGTAATCAGATTCGTAATTATGTATTACATCCTTATCAGATGGTCAAAGACACACGTACAAAACATGAAACTACCGACACGGCGGCCGTACTGGATGGAAACATAGATAGCTTCATTACTTCTTTTTTGGAATCCCAGGCAAGATAATGGATAAATAAATTACAGGCTTTTTACGACTCCCTGACTTGCAAATCTACACATGCGTATTCAAGTTATAACCCTTACAATTTTTAGTATAAGCACATAATACCTTATACTGTTTATGTATGATTTTATTGGACAGGGTAACTAAGACCTATAACCGCAAGGGAGCGGCGATCGATCGTATAAGTCTGCACGTCGAAGCTAAAGAGTTTGTAATTATTGTCGGGCAAAGCGGTGCTGGTAAGAGCACCTTACTTAGATTACTAACAAGAGAAGAAAGGCCTACTAGCGGCAAAATCGTGATTGGTGGAATAGATTACGATAAGTTAAAAAATCACGATATCCCATATTTACGTCGCAAGATTGGTGTTGTATTTCAGGATTTCAAACTACTTCCAAAACGTACAGTTTTTGAAAACGTAGCTTTCGCACTGGAAATTGTTGGTATGGGTAACAAGGAAATAGCTCATACTGTACCTAAAGTATTAGATATCGTCGGGCTAAAAGGTAAAGAAGATTTTTATCCAGCAGAGCTGTCGGGCGGTGAAAGGCAGCGCGTTGCTATTGCTAGGGCTGTGGTGCGCCAGCCAAAAATACTTATTGCAGACGAGCCAACCGGGAACCTTGATCCCAAACATGCATGGGATGTCATCAGAGTATTAGAAAAAATCAATCGTTTTGGCACAACGGTCCTGCTGACCACACATAATCAGGACATCGTTAATAAGCTCAAAAGAAGAGTCGTAACAATTAAAGACGGCAAAATTGTAAGCGACCGAGCGAGCTCGGAGTATAACAATAGATGAAGCGTTTAAATACTTTTAAACGAATCATCCGCATGGGCGGAAAAAACTTATTTCGGAACTCATGGCTGACTATCGCCGCTATCGCTGTTATGGTGGTAGCACTTATAATTATCCAGCTGGCAGTGGTACTAAATGTTACGGCAAATAATGCAATAGATCACATTGCTCAGAACTTAAAAGCCAATGTATATCTAAACGAAGATACGCCAGATGCCGAAAGAATAGGTCTCGAAAACTCACTAAAGAATAATCCGAACGTTATTAACGTTGAGTATGTCAGTCCAATAAAAGCCCAAAAAGAGTTAGCAAACAATTTTCAGAATAATGAGGAAATTTTACAAGCATATGCACTGGTAGGCGAAGACGTGCTGCCTGGCAGTTTAAGAGTTAGCGTAAAAGACTTATCTAGAATATCTGAGGTCGAGACTATTGCGTTAGATGAGAAGTATAAAAGCATTGTTAGTAATGTTTCGCTTGGGCAAACAGACGCTAAGAAAACTATCGAACGCGCAGCGGCGGCCCAGAAATTCATAACTCTCGGGAGTGTAGTCTCTGCAACGGTGTTATCGGCAATAGCAATAATGATTATTTTTAATACAATTCGAATGGCAATATTCACTCGCCAAGAGGAAATACGAATAATGAAACTAATCGGTGCTACCCCAAATTATATAAGGGGACCGTTTTTGGTTGAGGCTTCGTTGTACGGTGTTATATCAGGAATTTTGGCTAACAGCGCCGTCTACACTATGATTTTATCTTTAGGTGGAAAGGTGGCAGAGCAGCCCGAATTTTCTAAGACATACCTGTATTTCACTAGAAATGACATAATGTTTAGCATGCTAGTAGGTTCAATATCAATGGGTATTCTAATAGGTGTGTTTTCGAGCAGCTTAGCAATGATGCGACATCTCAAACTCAAGAACTGGTGATTCAACTAGACGCAGTACAACCTTATCAATAAGTGAGCGAAGCGAAAGCTGTGCCTTGCGCAGCCTTTAGCAAAAGGGAAGATGAAGTTCGAACTTGATTCGAACAAATCTGGGAGAGCAGAGCTTTCCCTATTAAATAAAATTGAGCTTGCGCAGTTGTGCTACAATATTAAAGTCGTGAAGACAAAACAAAAATTACAAACGAAAAATATATTAGGTGTGGCACTAGCGATAACAGTGTTACTAGGCTATACTGTGCAAAATATTGTTGTCTCAACCGCTAAAGCTGCTACTATTGCTGAACTGCGCCAGAGATCTACTGAACTTCAGAACGAAATTAATAATAATAAGTCGACTCTAAGCGATCTACGGGCAACGGCCGATAGTTTGCAAGGTAAAATTGACGGCTTAGCTACTGAAATTGATAATGCTAACCGAGAGATTCAGCTCACAACAGTAAAGCTTGAAGAACTTACGCTTCAGCTTCAGAAAACAGAAGCAGAATTAGAACGTCAAAAGGGATTATTAAAAGCCTCGCTTCGTGCACTTTATGAAAAACGCGGCGCTTCTTCGGTTGAGCTACTTATTGCTAGTGAAAGTTTTTCTGACTTTATAAGTAACCAGGAGTATCTGGATCGCTTGCAGAATTCCGTCAAGGAGTCGGCACTCGAGGTAGTGCAGCTAAAGCAGCAGATTCAGGAAGAAAAGCAGCAGCAAGAAGATTTGAAAAAGCAGCAAGAAGAGCAGAGAAACGTCCTTAACTCTAAGCAAGCAGAACAACAGTCGTTACTTGCTCAGACTAGGGGAGAAGAGGCGCGTTACCAAGCTATGTTGCAGCAGCAGCGTAAGGAGCTCAGTAATGCCGAGGCTCAACTTACAAAACTACTATCGGCAGGTACTTTTGTATCTCAAGGCCCGGTTAGTAGAGGTCAGCAGATTGGCTCTATTGGTAGTACCGGATATTCTACCGGTCCTCACTTACACTTCATGGTTAAACGAGGTGGCGAAACTCTAAATCCCGGCAATGGCGGAACAAACCTAATTAATGGTTATTTATGGCCCGTACCTGCCTATTCTTATATAAGCACTCCTTACGGTTATGTGCCTTGTGAGGACTATACAGGCTGTTATCCAGCTGGCTCAAGTTACTCAGTATTTCATAGCGGGTTAGACATTGCTGCGCCGTATTATAGTAAGGTTTTAGCGGTAGCGGATGGGCAAATAGTTTTTAGAGGTTGTTCCAGCGGTCTAGGTTTCGTTGTCGTAGTTGATCACGGTGGCGGCTGGCAGACCTGGTACCCTCACTTAGTTACACCTTCGGGTCAGACTTCCGGTTACTGCGGCTAAATACTATGTAAAGCACTAAACATTCGACAAGGTTACTGAGCCGTGTGCTAAGC
>JALYSF010000007.1 GCA_030854905.1 bacterium | reverse complement strand
CACTGGAGCCGTTGCTATAGAGGCCGTCAGCAGAGGAGCTGCAAAAGTAGTAGCGCTTGATGTAGACGCCGATGCTTTCAAAACAGCCTCAGCAAACGTAGAGTCTCTGAAACTAAATAATGTAATTGAAGTTAAGCGAATTAATCTAAAAGCCTGGTCGAACCGTAATCAATTAGAAGTTTTTGACATTGTAATAGCAGACGCACCATTCGACGAAGTCAATGACAGATTACTCGAAAAACTTCATAAACACCTCAAACCGGATGGATTATATGTACTGTGTTTACCTAGTGATTTTAGACCTAGACTATACGAGTATCTGAACTTAGTAAGCCAAAAAACTTACGGCGATGCGCAGCTAATGTATTTCAAACGGCTAGCTTAAAGGTTGGTCAAGTACCCGAACCGCTACACCTTCGACAAAATACGTATCATCATACTGGTCAAGTTTGACCCATTCCACATGAATGCAGCCATACGATTCGGACCCGCCGTTAACGTTCCTGTTTTCTAGTGGCCTGCCATCCGCTCCAAATAAAGGTATACTTTTACCAGTTAGTGGATCGACGTAATCTGTAAATGCTCGCCCGTGTATAGCCTGACCGCCGTTAAATGTGTGAGGTAGATACATTAATCCCCTCGCGTCTTCTTCGGCTAAAACTTGCCTGACTCCATACCATGATTTGTTGGCTACAAGCGGGCCGTCGTTGACTTCCAGTCTAGATTGTTCAGTAGGAAAACTATCCCTAAGGATTTGTGAAGTAAGTGTATTTCTGGTTCTAGCTCCCTCCATACCGGTATTTACCAAAAAACTATCTACTACTACATCATTTTCATCTATTAGCTCCATATAGTTTAAGCCATTAATTTGGTGAACTAATATGCATTTTTTGCCCTCGTTGCCAACTTGGCAGGCTAGCCTATCGTCTTCGTCATTATCTTCAGAAGAACAGCCGATTGAATCAGCTGCAACCAGCCTTTCAAATGTTATTGGGCCTACTTTGCCGTCGATATCAAGATTGTTAGCACGTTGAAATCTTCTAACGGCCATATCCGTTCCTGCTCCAAATATCCCATCGCCAGGTCCAGCATTACAGCCTTTAAGATTTACATTGTATTGAATTGCACTGACACACTCACTAATATTTTCTGGACTGCCGTGAAAACTATAATTGTTAGTGCAATCTGCGGGTATAACAGTTGTCGTAGGTGGTAATGTAGATGTAGAAGTAGTAGTTGATGGGCTAGTAGCTGGACTAATGCTTGTAGAATATATATTTTGAGTCGTTGACGCTGAAGTCACGACAGGAAATTCTATAACTGGCGCGCCGTCGCCATCTACAATGTCAGGCGAAACATGAGCTAGCTCCACATTTCCGCCATTAAGTACGTTTACCTCTAATTCGGTATCTTCAGTAATAATTTCTGCGGGTAAACAAACGTCTAATATGTCACCGGCAAAAACCATGTCAGGATCTTCTATATCATTAAGATCCTGGAGAAGCCAGTAATCACTTAGACCGAGAACGCTTTTGGCGATTTCGGATAAAGATTCGCCAGCCTTAACTTCGTAGGCACAGTCATCACTTATTATTCTTTCGACATCTACATCATATTGAACTAAATCATCTTCATCGGGTATTAAAGCTTCTACACGAGGTAGCTGGCTGTATTCCTGACGCTCAGAACTAGTTGTTCCGCTGCAGGAAGTAGCCGCAAATGCCAAAGCTGCACTGATACCTAATGCTCGTCTCATGTATTAGTTATACCACAATCTAATTGCAGTACAATTAATATTATGATTTCACTATGCTAGACGTACAATATATTCATTGGAGAATATGGTTAGTTATAGGTATCACACCCTTCCATAAAATAACTTGAACCTATACAATTAATATATATGCGGATGTGGTGGAATTGGTAGACACGCTAGCCTTAGGAGCTAGTGTCGCAAGACGTGAAGGTTCAAGTCCTTTCATCCGCACCATTTTTTATATGACTATCTCAACTCAGCCCTATAAGGGTGCACGGGACTTTTATCCTGAAGACAAACGCTTACAAAAGTGGCTATTTAATAAATGGCGAGAAGTTTGCGAAATCTATGGCTATGAAGAATACGACGCGCCTATTTTAGAGCCCACTGAATTGTTTTTAGCAAAAGGCAATGAAGAGATAATTGCCGAACAAACTTATACTTTTGAGGACCGTGGCGGCAGAAGCGTAACAGTTCGCACCGAGATGACACCGTCTGTCAGCCGAATGGTTGCAGGCAGACGCCAGGAGCTAGCTTACCCGTTAAGGTGGTACTCAATACCAAATTTATGGCGCTATGAACGCACGCAGCGAGGCAGGCTTCGCGAATTTTGGCAGCTCAACGCCGATATTTTTGGAATAGAGACTAGTGACGCTGATGCGGAAATAATCATGCTTTCTGACTCTTTAATGAAAAGTTTTGGAGCCAAGAGGCGTTCTTACGAAATCAAGGTATCAAGTCGGAAATTAATCGATTATGTACTTCTTAATTACTTTCAGTTTGACGAAGTAGAAGCAGCAACTATACGCAGGTTAATTGATAAAATGCATAAAATGCCTAAAGGCGAATTTACGTCGTCTCTAGAAGCGATTATTAATCCTTCGCAGCGCGATAGCGGCGTGGCGAATAGTTTGGTAGCATATCTTTCCGTTCAAGAATTCAGCGAGCTTCCAAGTGAAATAGCGTCACATGAAACTGCCCGGGAGTTAATGCATCTGATGGCCAGGTTAGAAATAAATGGTATATCTAATCTAAAGTTCGACCCTACTTTAATGCGTGGGTTCGACTATTACACGGGCATTGTTTTTGAAGTATTTGATACAGATCCTAATAATAATCGATCAATGTTTGGGGGCGGCAGATACGACGGTTTAGTTGCTCAGTTTGGAGCCGATCCGGTAGCTACAGTCGGTTTTGGTATGGGCGACGTAACTCTGTTAAATTTTCTTGAGACACACGGGCTGCTTCCTAAATTAACTCCAGAGACAGAACTTTATGTAGCAGTCATGGAAGGGCTGAATGAAAAAACGGATACGATAATTAAGGATTTGCGGGAAATGGGCGTCAAACTAGCAGTGGATTATAGTGGCCGTAGGCTAGATAAACAAATTAAAACAGCTGTAAAAAAGGGCATTAAGTATCTTATTGTGCTCGGCCAAGAGGAAATCAAAAGCGGCCAAATAAGCGTTAAGAATCTGGAAACCGGCGAAGAAAATCCTCATAGCTTACAGCGAATCGTCAGTATAGTAAAAGACTACCGCCAGTCCGGCATAACAGAGTAGACGAAACTAGTTCAATCTGTTAAAGTAACTTGATATGAAACTAAATACAACATGGTCAAACGATACTACCGCCGTACTTGAGATTACTGTAGATGAACAGGAACTCACGTCAATTAAAGAAAAGGTGGTCAGGAAGCTAGCCCCGACTATTAAAGCTGCCGGCTTCCGAGAGGGACATGTACCTCCGGCTGTGGTAGAAAAGCAAATGGGTAGCAACAGACTTCAAGCGGAAGTCCTAGACGAAGCATTAAATACAGTTTATTCGGCTGCACTTAAGCAAGAAGGACTTAGGCCTGCCGGCCGTCCTGAAGTAAGTGTGGAAGCCTTCGTACCTTATTCGCTTCTTAAGTGCATATTGACGGTTTCTTGTATTGGCGAAGTAAAACTCGGTAAGTACAAAAATCTCAATGTTAAGCCGACTGCCAGCAAAGTTACGACTAAAGAAATAGATAAGGTTATTGATAATCTTGCGATGCGCATAGCCGAGAAAAAAGAAGTAACCAGGCTTGCCAAGAATGGTGATGAAGCATGGATAGATTTTGAAGGCAAAGATTCTAAAGGTAAGCCAATCGAACGCGCAGATGGCAAAGATTATCCGTTGCTTTTAGGCAGCAATACTTTTATACCCGGATTCGAAGAAAACTTGGTAGGGCTAAAACCAGGAGACAAGAAATCTTTCAAAGTAACCTTTCCGGCGGATTATGGCGTGGCTTCACTCAAGAGCAAAAAGGTTGTATTTGATGTAACATTGAACAAAGTCCAAGAGATTGTAAAACCAAAGCTCGACGATGAATTTGCCAAAAAAATGGGACCTTTTAAAGACATTACGCAGTTAAAAGATGATATTCAGAAGCAGCTTCAAGTTGATAAAGATAATGCCACTCGCTCTGATTACGAAGCAAAAACTATCCAGGAGATCTCAAAAAATTCCGAAGTAGCTATCCCTGACAATATAATTGATGAGCAAGCCTCAGCAATGGTCGAAGAGTTTAAAAGAGATTTGGTAAGTCGGGGTCAAACTTGGCAAGAGTTTCTTAAGGGCGAGGCAACTAGTGAAGAAGAATATCTTGATAAAACTGTTAGACAAGCCGCAAAAGAACGTATCAAGGCAGGACTGATATTATCTGAAATCGCATCCAAAGAGGGCATAACTGTATCTGAAGACGAACTGAACGATCGTATTAAGCAGTTAAAAGCTCAATACCAGGATGAGCAAATGCAAAAAGAACTTGATAAAATCGAAAACCAACAAGACGTCGCCGCTCGGATCTTAAGTGAAAAAACAATCCAGTTTTTAACAAGCTAGACGGCTTCAGACCGCATATGTTAGACTTACTAACTTCGTAATAGAAGAGACGGGAAGTATATTCGTGGGTAATAGTCGTCAAGCAACAGAAGAAAGCTTAAGGACACAACTTGGTATAGCCTGCAATCAAGCTACTGTCGAAGTGCGGCGTGGTGACTATCGTAAAAGGCTAGGCGACGTACTTGCAGGCGAAACCACCTGGCTGGCTCAGTCTGGCACAGACGGCGAGGCGACCAGATTTACATTGTATATGGCAGTTCGGCCTGTGGGCGGGCTCGCAGTTAGCGAATTAGGTGAAATAATTGTTGACGTCCCAGGACAGCCGATAAACATTATTCCAGAAATACCTCGCGCCATAGCGATAGTAGAGAACCCAAATTAGCACTCTGACTTGACGAGTGCCAATATTGTAAGTATATTGGTAGTATGAGTACAATAATTCCAACAGTAATTGAGAGCGACGGCAGAGTAGAGCGAGCCTATGACATCTATAGCAGGTTATTGAAAGACCGAATCATATTCTTGGGCGATGCTGTCAATGAACACACCGCCAACCTAATAGTTGCCCAGATACTATTCTTAGAAAACCAAGAACCGGACAAAGATATAACTTTATATATAAACAGCCCAGGCGGCAGCGTTTATGACGCTATGGCGATTTACGACACTATGAACTATGTAAAAAGCGATATTCAGACTGTCGGTATTGGGATGCAAGCCAGCGCTGCAGCATTTATCCTAAGCTCGGGCAGCAAAGGCAAAAGATTCCTATTACCTAATGCTACAGTTATGATTCACCAACCTTCAAGTGGCACCCGGGGTAAGGTTACCGATCAAGAAATAGACTTACGAGAAAGTTTACGTGTCAAGAAACTCCTAGAAGAAATAATGGCTAAAAACACTGGTCAGAAACTCAGCCAAATTCATAACGATATGGAACGCGACCGCTGGATGACCGCCGAAGAATCAGTAAATTACGGAATTGTAGATAAAATCATCAAAGCACGCTAAGTCGCTTGCCGTAAACGCTAGACTGCTGTACTCTATATATTAAGAAGTAGTGTACGCGCGCACCCAGATTTTCCTGTTAAACAGAGGTTAAGTCACAAAATTCACGCATGGGCGTAGTGAATCTTCGAGCTCAAAACTAATGTAAAAACAACAACCGCTATCCACGCGGAGGGAGTTATTGTCGCTTATGGCTAAGACTGCAGGTACTAAAGCAGCCAAAAAAGAAAGAATTTTTTATACAAAAGCTAAAGAACTAGATCTACCTAATTTAGTAGATCATCAAAAAAAGTCATTTCAGTGGTTTGTCGACGAAGGTTTAGGCGAACTATTCGCGGAAGTAAGTCCGATAGACGACTATACAGGGACTAAGCTTAGCATTCGTTTCAAGCAGTATCATTTCGAAGTTCCTAAAATTACCGAACAAGAAGCTCGTGAAAACAATGTCAGTTTTGAAGCTCCGCTAAAAGCTACACTTGAATTAACAAACAAAGTAACTGGTGAGGTCAAAGAGCAAGAGATATACCTCGGCGACTACCCATGGATGACCGAACGCGGTACATTTGTTATTAATGGTGCTGAGCGTGTGGTTGTAAGCCAGCTAATCCGAAGTCCTGGAGTATTCTTTACTTCAGAATCAGGTAGTAGCCATCATCTATACGGAGCTAAAGTTATACCTGGTCGCGGTGCATGGCTCGAATTTGAGACAGCCGCCAATGGAGCAATATATGTAAAAATTGATCGTAAGCGCAAAATTACAGTTACTACGCTACTACGAGCCTTAGGAATGTCTGATGCAGAAGTCAAAGATGCTTTCAGTAAGGTAGACAATGGCAAAGTTAGTTATCTAACCGCGACTCTCGAGAAAGACCCTGCTAAAGGAGTTAATGAGTCATTAATTGAGGTTTACCGAAGAATTCGCCCAGGCGATCTCGCCACTGTTGATAACGCTAAAAGCCTTATCGAAAATATGTTCTTTAACTACAAGCGATTCGACTTCTCTAGAGTTGGCCGCTACAAGATAAACAAGCGCCTAGATATTGATATAGCAAACACCGCCGAAAACCGTGTCATGCGTATCGAGGACTTAGTTGCCGTTATAGCCGAAATAATCCGACTTAATAATACCCAGGAACCAGCAGACGACATCGACAGCCTAGCTAATCGACGGGTTAAATTGGTCGGCGAGCTCGTACAGCGTCAGTTCCGCATTGGTTTACTACGTATGGAACGAAACGCCAAAGACCGTATGTCAATGAGCGAAATCGAAACCGTAACTCCTTCACAGCTTATTAATGCTCGCCCAGTAGTAGCTGCGGTTCGAGAGTTTTTTGCAAGCTCACAGCTAAGTCAGTTTATGGATCAGATTAACCCACTTTCTGAGCTAGCTCACAAGAGGCGTTTAAGCTCGATGGGTCCCGGGGGATTATCTCGAGAACGAGCCGGATTCGAAGTCCGTGACGCGCATGCTACTCACTACGGCCGCATCTGCCCAGTAGAGACACCAGAAGGCGCAAATATCGGTTTAGTTCTTAACATGGCTATGTATGCACGCATTAACGATTATGGATTCGTAGAAACACCGTATAAAAAAGTTGTAAAGGGGCGCGTGACTGACGAAATCGTCTATTTAGACGCCGCTGAAGAATCTAAAGCTGTTATCGCTTCTGGCGGTGAAAAGTTAGACAATAACGGTAAATTCGCTCACGAAAGAGTCAGTGCTCGCAACAAGCTGATAGCTGAAGAAGTAGACGCAGAAGATGTTACCCATGCCGATGCTGCCAGCCGTCAAATTATCGGTTCAAGCGCGGGTTTGATCCCTTTTGTTGAAAAAAACTACGTTTACCGCTCACTAATGGGAAGCAACCAGCAACGCCAAGCTGTGCCGCTGGTACGCCCAGAAGCGCCAATTGTCGGTACTGGACTAGAAAGTGCTGTTGCGATCAACTCAGGGCAAGTTGTCTTAGCTGAAGATAAAGGCGAAGTAGTAAAGGCAGAAGCCGACGAAGTTGTCGTTTCGTATCCTAAGCACAAAACTACATATCACCCACTGCATTTTGTAAGAAGTAACGAAGGAACAAGTATTAACCAAAAAGTTGTTGTTCGCTCTGGCGATCAAGTCAATAAGGGTGATGTTCTAATTGAAGGCATGAGCATCAGCGATGGTGAATTGGCTCTTGGCAAAAACCTACTTGTTGCATTCATGCCATGGAGCGGATACAACTTCGAAGACGCTATTGTTGTATCTCGCCGGCTAGTGCAAGATGACACACTGACGAGTATTCATATTGTCGATTACATGACTGAGGTTCGCGAAACAAAGCTTGGACCAGAAATCGTAACTCGAGATATCCCTAATGTTTCAGAAGAATCACTTCGCCATCTTGATGAAGACGGAATTGTCCGAATCGGAGCCGAAGTACATCCAGGCGATATCTTGGTAGGTAAAATTACACCTAAAGGCGAACAAGAACTTTCAAGCGAAGAACGCTTGCTTCGAGCAATTTTCGGCGAAAAAGCCAAAGAAGTACGCGATACATCTCAGCGAATGAGCAACGGTAAACACGGTAAGGTTGTCGGCGTCAAAGTATTTAGTCGACAGAGCGGCCACGAATTAAAAGCCGGTGTGCTTATGCAAATTCAAGTATTCGTTGCGCAAATGCGTAAAATTTCGGTCGGCGATAAACTCGGTGGTCGTCATGGTAACAAAGGCGTTATTGCGCGAGTATTACCAGTCGAAGATATGCCATTTCTCGAAGATGGAACAGCTGTAGATATTGTACTTAACCCACTTGGCGTGCCTAGTCGTATGAACATCGGGCAGCTGTTTGAAACTCATTTAGGTATGGCAGCAAAAGCTCTCGGAATTAACGTTGCGAGTCCAAGTTTCGACGGTGTTACTAATGATAAAATTCAGAGCCTACTACGAGAAGCCGGCCTACCTGATGACGGTAAACAACAGTTGTTTGACGGTCGAACTGGTGAGGCTTTCCAAGAACGCACTACAGTCGGTAGCATGTACATGATTAAGCTAAATCACATGATCGTAGATAAAATCCACGCTCGATCAACCGGACCATACACAATGGTTACGCAGCAGCCACTTGGCGGTAAAGCCCAAAACGGTGGCCAGAGATTTGGAGAGATGGAAGTATGGGCGCTTGAAGCCTATGGTGCAGCACATCCGCGGCAGGAAATGATTACTAACAAATCGGACGATGTTTACGGACGCTCTAAAGCTTACGAATCAATCATTAAGGGCACCAAGATTGTTGGTCCAAAGGTTCCTGAAAGCTTTAACGTCCTTGTCAAAGAACTTCAAGGTCTAGGTTTGAAGGTAGATCTTATTGAAAAGAACTCTAACCAGACACTCGATGCTGAAACCATTTTGGCGAGCAACATTAAAGAAGAAGCAGCACATCCAGTTGAATTAGAAGCGCCTCAAGACAAAGCTTCAGATGTTGATGTCACGGAAGATGCAGCTCAAATCGGCGAAGAATTTGAAATTGTTGATGCCGCCAACGAACCGGTTGCAGTAACCGTAGAAGAATTAGAACAATCGCATGAATATTCCTCGGATACCGACGATGAGAAAGGAGACGCATAAATGAAACGATATTCAAACAGCATTAACTTGGCGGTTTTTGACGCAGTTCGTTTAGCAGTCGCAAGCCCAGATGACATTCTTAAATGGAGTCACGGCGAAGTTACAAAACCGGAGACAATAAACTACCGTACTCAAAAACCTGAGCGAGACGGTTTGTTTTGTGAGCGAATTTTCGGACCAGTTAAAGACATAAACCCACACGATGCTAAATTTAAGGGCGTACGTAGCCGCGAAGCAGCTGTAGACAAAAACGGTGAAGTAGTTACCAAATCAATCGTGCGACGAGAACGAATGGCCCATATACAACTAGCTAGTCCGGTAGCTCATATCTGGTTTTTGCGAGGGACTCCAAGTGCCGTAGGACTTCTACTTGGTATGACAGTTAAGAGTCTTGAGCGAATCGCTTATTTTGCAAGCTATGCAATACTATCTGTCGATGCAGATTCTCGAGACAAACTTTTGGCCGATCGTGAAGCCGCGCTGGCGACTGAGCAGGAAACAGTAAAAGCTCGCTACGAGGCAGAAGCAAAAGAAGAAGGTTCTAACATCAAAGCTTTAGCCCAGATGCAAACCAAAGAACTTGATGATATCGAAAAAGAATTCGCACTGTTCAAAGAACAAGTCGGTACATTAGCCAAACACAATTTAATTAGTGAAAACGACTATCGTATGCTACCTGACGAACTTCGTTCGCTGATTACTGTCAACATGGGCGGCACAGCACTTCTTAAAATGCTCGAGCAGATCGATTTGTCTCAGCTAATAGAAGATCTAAGGCATGAAGCCGAGGAAGCTAAGGGTCAGCGTAAGAAGAAACTTATGAAACGACTTAGACTTCTGGAATCAATGGAACGAGCCGGAATCAAGCCATCAAGTATGTGTGTTAGTGTATTGCCGGTTATTCCTCCGGATCTTAGGCCTATGGTGCAACTTACAGGTGGAAGATTTGCGACAAGTGACTTAAATGACCTTTACCGACGCGTAATTAACAGAAACAATCGTCTTAAAAAGCTTATTGAACTTAACGCTCCTGAAGTTATCCGCCGAAACGAACAGCGAATGCTTCAAGAAGCAGTTGATGCATTGATAGACAATAACAGTGCGCGTTCAGGCCGTGCAGTTGCTGCAACAGGTCAAAGGCGACGTTTGAAATCGCTTTCAGATATGTTGAAAGGCAAGCAGGGAAGATTCCGTCAGAACCTTCTTGGTAAGCGTGTCGACTACTCAGGTCGTTCAGTAATTGTCGCCGGTCCTGAGCTCAAAATTCACCAATGTGGTTTACCGAAAATGATGGCCCTAGAGCTATTTAAGCCTTTCGTTATCGGTTACTTAATCGAGAACGAACACGCGCACAACATTAGAAGTGCAACCCGCATGATTGAATTAGCTGAAAGCGCCGTTTGGGATGCATTAGACCACGCTATACACGACAAATACGTTCTGCTAAACCGAGCTCCGAGCCTTCACCGTTTAAGTATCCAGGCATTCCAGCCAATTCTAATAGAGGGTAAAGCTATCCAACTGCATCCACTTGTATGTAAAGGCTTTAACGCCGACTTTGACGGGGACCAAATGGCAGTTCATTTGCCGTTGTCAGATGCAGCACAAGATGAAGCAAAAAACATTATGGCTAGTAGTAAAAACTTGCTTAAGCCTGCCGATGGTTCTCCAATTCTTCACATGGAGCAGGATATTGTGCTTGGGTGTTTCTACCTAACCTACGTACGTCCAGGTGTTGAACCCAAGAAAACCAGGTCGTTTAGCAGTGTCGGTGAGGCAATCATGGCTCGCGACAACGGACATATCAGCAACCAGGATCCTATTCGAGTTCCATTTAGAGGCAAGGTTATCGAATCTACTCTTGGTAGGTTTATTTTCAATGAACTATTCCCTGAAGATTTTCCTTTCCAAAATGAGCCGATGACCAAGAAAATGCTAGGAAAAGTCTTAGCCATCGTTTACCAGAAATATGGTCAAGATCAAACAGCTTTAATTGCTGACGAAATCAAAACTGTAGGTTTTGAATTTGCAACGCGATCTGGCTTATCTATGGGAATGGGTGACTTTAGTGACATTGTAGGCTTAGATAAAGCCTTAGCAGTCGGTGAAAAGCGAGCCGCCGAAGTTAGCAATCAGTATGAAGAAGGACTGATTACCAATGATGAACGCTACCGTTTGACCGTTGACAACTGGCTAGACACTGACGCCAAAGTTCAAAGCATGTTGACTGAGCAATTTGCCAACGAGGACAATTCAATGTCTATTGCGGTTGTGTCGGGTGCTCGTGGTAATATTGGTCAGGTTAAAACCGCTGTCGGTATGCTGGGAGTTACTATGGACACGTCTGGTCGTGCTATCGAACTTCCGATTAAAAGTAACTATAAGTACGGTTTAACACCGCTTGAATACTTTACGGCAACCCGTGGTGCGCGAAAGACAATGATTGATACAGCCCTTAAAACAGCTGATTCAGGCTACCTTACCCGTCGTCTGGTAGATGTAGGTCAGGATGTCTTTACGACCAGCGAAGACGTAGTTGATCCAGGATTTACTATATACAGATCAGAAGCTGAAGATATCGGTGTGGAATTTGCTAACCGACTTAGCGGCCGCTACTCGGCCCAGGCAATCGGAAATCATGTCAAAAAGGGCGTTCTGATTACACCAGAAGCTGCTCAAAATATTCATGAAGACAGTTCCATTACTGAAGTAAAAATCATGAGCGTACTTTCTACTCCTGCGCTAAGAGGAATTCCTCAGAAGAGTTACGGAGTTGACCCGGCAACTGGGCAGCTTGTCAGCGAGTTCCACCCAGTAGGTGTAATAGCTGCGCAATCCATCGGTGAGCCTGGTACGCAGCTTACACTACGTTCGTATCACGGTGGTGGATCGGCTGCTGCTGAAGATATTACCCAGGGTCTGCCACGTGTAGAAGAGCTATTTGAAGTGCGAGCTCCTAAGGGTGAAGCATTCCTAGCTGGAATCAGCGGAGTCGTAAACGTCTGGGAAGACGGCGATAATTACATCGCTCAAATCACAGTCGACGGCGCCGAAGAAGTCAAGTTAGTTCTCGGAGGCCGAACATGGAAAGTAAAAAGCGGTACAGATATCACAATAGGCGATGTTTTGGCTGACGAAGACGGCACCAATCCATTAGTTGCGCCAGTTGGAGGTACACTCGAGTACAACAAGAAAAAGGCCTCAATTGTGCCAAGTAAGCAAAGTGTAATTCGGTATGAGATTCCAGGCTTCAAGCAAATCGTTATCAGCGACGGCGATAAAGTAAAAGCCGGCGACCGACTAACTAACGGATCTATCAACCTGCATGATCTTATGAGACTTTGTGATATCGAGACAACACAGCGCTACATCATGAACGAAGTTCTTCGTATATTTGCAGCACAGGGCCAGAACATTTCTGACAAGCACCTTGAAATCATCGTGCGACAGATGTTCAGTCGTGTTCAGATAGAAGATGCAGGCGACAGCGAATTTGTTACCGGCGACGTAGTTAGTAAGCAAGCTGTACTGGAAGCTAACGAAGCTCTAAGTAAAAAAGGCAAAAGCCTTGTTCAGTACAACCAGTTACTACTCGGCATCACTAAAGCGAGCCTTGCAACTGAGTCGTTCTTGAGTGCAGCGAGCTTCCAGGATACAACTAGAGTCCTAATTGGTGCGGCTACAAGTGGTAAAGTAGATCATCTGTACGGCCTGAAAGAAAACGTTATCTTAGGACGACGTATCCCTGTAGGAACAGGTGCTATACCTCTAGTCGAAGAAGTCGAAGACGAGAACGCAATTAGTCCGCACCTTGCAAGATTATAGTTGAGGGGGAGCCCGCTCCCCCCAGCCTTGTTCGAAATAAATTCGAACTGCAGCATCCCACACCTAAAGCCAGCGCTAAGCACTGGTGCAGCTGGGTTGCAGGCAAGTAGCTAATCTGTTACAATAAATTTACAAATTAAGTGACCTGAGCCGGGCATAGGCATGTGCTTGTAGCAGTAGGTCATAAATCTAAAGGAGAATAAATGCCAACAATCAATCAATTAGTGCGCAAACCGCGCAAGATGCCTCGTGACAAATCCAAGTCGCCAGCGCTTCAGCGCGTTGTCAACAACCTCAAGACCAAGTCTTATGAAAAAGACAGTCCTTTCAAACGCGGCGTCTGCGTAAAAGTTACTACCAAAACTCCTAAGAAGCCTAACTCAGCTTTGCGTAAAGTAGCTCGCGTTCGCTTGAACAACGGTTATGAAGTCTGGGCATACATAGGCGGCGAAGGCCACAACCTACAGGAGCACGCTGTCGTGCTAGTTCGTGGCGGCCGTGTGCCGGATCTTCCTGGTGTGCGCTATCATATCGTTCGTGGCGCTCTAGACCTTCAAGGCGTACAAAACCGCAAGCGTGGCCGTTCTAAGTACGGTACCAAGAAAGACGGTAAATAAGATGGCAACATTTACTTGTGAAAAAGGTGGAGTATGTCCTGTCGGAGAAAAAATGCTTGATTTCATGACGGCAGATACAGTTCGTGCACTTTGTGCAGAACAAGTAGAACTTCCATCTGATATAGAACAAACGAATGCTGTTGATAGCGGGTATAGGCTTCCAGCTAGTTCTCTATGCTACGCTTTGGCTGTCGCTTCTAAAGCCGCTTTTCAGTTAGAGCACTTCCAGTTAGATGGCGCTCAAACAGATCCATCTAAACAAATGGGAGGTGCACTGTAATGCCTAGGAAAGCTACCAAAGCCTTAGTCAGGCCGAAACTACCAGATCGAAAATATGAATCAGAGATGGTTCAGAGACTAATTAACCGAGTTATGAAAAACGGCAAAAAGCAAATGGCTGAACGACTTGTCTATGACGGCATGGAACTGGCTGCCAAAAAAGTTAAGAATGAAAATGCATTAGAAGTATTCGATAAGGCATTCAAAAACATCACTCCTTTTGTAGAAACTCGTTCACGCCGCGTTGGTGGAGCAAATTACCAGATTCCTTTTGAAGTTAAAGGCCAGCGTCAGAAACATCTAGCAATTATGTGGTTTGTAGCTGCTGCTCGCGCCAAAAAAGGCGTACCAATGGCCGAGCGAATCGCTAACGAGCTGGCTGATGCCTATAACCAAACCGGTACGAGCTTCAAGAAAAAAGAAGATACCCACAAAATGGCCGAATCTAACCGAGCCTTCGCTCACTTCGCAAGATAAAGAATGTATTGCGAAAGTGCTGGTAAAGAGTGTGCGTATCTGGAAATAGTAGATAGACAGGCTCAAGACTTACTACTTGCTCGAGGAACTGAAAAACTTGGTAAAGTAATAAAAGCAGTTATAAAGTATGAAGACATTGTAGCGGATCTAAGACAAGCTTCCGAATCAGAATGTGGATCAGACTACTGCGCAGTGGTGGGTCAAACCATACTTAATGGCATAGCCTCTTATGCTCATCATACTCGAAGAAGTTAATAATAGCTAAAGGATAAAATATGGCAGATAAGAAAACTGAAATGAAGAACATCCGCAATTTGGGCATTATTGCTCATATTGATGCGGGTAAAACAACGACAACCGAGGGTATTTTGTACCGTACAGGACTGAACCACAAAATCGGTGCAGTGCACGACGGCGAAACTACTACTGACTGGATGGCGCAAGAACGCGAGCGTGGCATTACCATCGTTGCTGCATCTGTCACGTGTTTTTGGGGCGGTAATCAGATCAACATCATCGATACCCCAGGTCATATCGACTTTACTGTCGAAGTTGAGCGCTCACTACGTGTCCTTGACGGCGCATGTGTCGTATTCGACGGTAAAATGGGTGTTGAATCACAGAGTGAAACTGTTTGGCGCCAAGCTGACAAATACGGGGTGCCTCGTATCTGTTTTATCAACAAAATCAACCAAACAGGTGGCGATTTCTACAAATCACTCGATTCAATCCATAACCGTCTGTCGAGAAGGGCTTTTCCTGTACACTTGCCGATCGGTTTCGAACAAGCAATCAATGGTGTCGTCGATCTAGTCGATATGAAAGCCTATACCTACACCGAGTTCCACGACAAAGAACTGATAGTAGGCGAGATTCCAGCAGACATGATGGACCAGGTAAAGAAATACCGAAGTCTATTAATCGAAAACGCAGTCGCTGAAGACGAAAAAATGCTCGAGAAGTATTTTGAAGTGGGCGAAGAAGGCTTATCAACAGAAGAAATCCGTAGCGCTATCCGTACTGCTGTTTTGACGGGTAAGTTCTATGCCGTAACAGGCGGAGATGGCCGAGGTGTTATTGTAGAGAAAGTGCTCGATATGGTAAACGATTATCTGCCGAGCCCGCTAGATGTTGGCTCGACCTGGGGCACCCATCCAAAAACTGGCGAAGAAGTCGAGCGTCTGCCTGACGAAAGCCAGCCTTTCTCTAGCCTGGCATTCAAAATCACAACCGATCCATTTGTAGGTAAACTAGCTTATTTCCGCGTTTACTCAGGAAAAATAACAGCAGGTTCTTATGTTCTTAACAGCTCCACGGGCGAAAAAGAACGCGTAGGACGTATTGTACGCTTGCAGGCAGATAAGCGAGCCGACGTAACTGAAGTTGGTGCCGGTGATATTGCTGCAATCGTTGGACTCAAAGGTACAACAACTGGCCATACGCTATGTGATGTAGCTAGCCCAATTGTTCTAGAATCTATCACTTTCCCAGAGCCTCCTGTAAGTATTGCGATAGAACCGAAAACTAAAGCCGACCAAGAAAAGATGAGCCTTGCATTGCAGCGACTTGCTGAGGAAGACCCAACTTTCCGTGTGCGTGTCGATGAAGAAACAGGCCAGACCATTCTTAACGGTATGGGCGAGCTTCACCTAGAAATCTTAGTAGATCGTATGAAGCGCGAATTCAATGTCGAAGCTAACATCGGTCAGCCTCAAGTTGCTTACCGCGAAACAATCCGTAAAGATGCCGTCGAAGTTCAAGGTAAGTTCATCCGTCAATCAGGTGGACGAGGTCAGTACGGAGACGTATGGTTACGACTAAGCCAAAATGAACAAGGTAAAGGCTTTGAATTTATAAACTCAATTAGGGGTGGTGTAGTTCCGGGCGAATACATTAAGCCAGTCGAAGCAGGTATCGTAGAAGCTATGAATAACGGCGTTCTTGCCGGATACCCATTAGTAGATATTAAAGCAGAACTATACGACGGCTCGTACCACGATGTTGACAGTAGTGAAATGGCCTTTAAAATCGCCGGATCAATGGCGCTTCAAGAAGGTGTTAAAAGAGCTTCGCCAGTATTACTAGAACCCGTCATGAAAGTGGTAGTTGTTACTCCTGAAGAATTTATGGGTGAGGTCATTGGTGATCTTAACAGTAAGCGTGGACGTATCGAATCTATGGAAGATCTATCGTCTGGTATAAAAGAAATAACATCTTTCGTACCACTTGGCGAAATGTTCGGCTACACAACTAATCTTCGTAGCAACACGCAAGGACGTGCATCAAGCTCAATGGAGCTAGATCACTACGCTGACGTACCGAGCCACGTCACTGAAGCAATCATAGCCAAAAACGGCAAATAAATCATTTTCTGCAGAATTCACTAAGCAATTTAAGTGTGGTGCTTGCTAGTTAATATCAGATTGAGTATACTTAAAGAGTAACTCGCGTGAGGGCTTTTTTATGTGTCTCTAGTAGGCTACGTAGAAATATGGATCGCGACAATTACTAATAATTCATTAAACCCTTAAAAATAATATTCTCACGAAAGGAGAAGCTGTAGCTCGGGAAGAGCAGTCTGAGTCGGCGGATTTATTACGCGACCCGGCACGATAAGAAACCCTGAAAGGGTATCTCATTACAGCGAAGCAATATGGCAGATTTTGACAGAAGCAAGCCACACGTAAACGTCGGTACTATGGGTCACGTTGACCACGGTAAGACTACTCTAACGGCTGCTATCACTTCAGTATTATCTAAAAAGTTGCCTTCTGACGTAAACAAGCCAGTTGCTTACGACCAGATTGATAACGCACCAGAAGAGAAAGCTCGCGGTATTACCATTGCTACCTCTCACCAAGAGTACGAAAGCGAAAAGCGTCACTACGCTCACGTCGACATGCCAGGTCACGCCGACTACGTTAAAAACATGATCACCGGTGCCGCACAGGTAGATGGAGCAATCTTAGTTGTTTCTGCAGCTGATGGCCCTATGCCTCAGACCCGCGAGCACGTTCTGTTAGCACGTCAAGTGGGCGTACCTTCGATTCTAGTATTTCTAAACAAAATGGACATGGCTGACCCTGAACTAGTTGAACTAGTTGAAATGGATATCCGTGAACTACTTGGTAAGTACGAATATGATGAGAACGCACCAATCATCAAAGGTTCTGCACTTAAAGCTCTTGAAGGTGATGCAGCTTATGAAGATGCAATTATGGAACTTGTTAAAGCTATGGACGACTATGTTCCAGAGCCAAAACGAGACCTAGACAAGCCATTTTTGATGAGCGTTGAAGACGTGTTCTCTATCAAAGGACGTGGCACAGTTGCTACCGGACGTATCGAAACTGGTATCGTCAAAGTCAACGAAGAAGTTGAAATTGTCGGTATCCGCGATACTCGTAAGACTGTTGTGACTGGTGTAGAAATGTTCAAGAAGAACCTTGATCAAGGACAAGCTGGCGACAACGTTGGTATCCTTCTTCGCGGTATTGAGCGCGATGACATCGAACGTGGTCAAGTTATTGCTAAGCCAGGTTCTATCACTCCGCACACCGAATTCGATGCAGAGGTTTATATCTTAAGCAAAGAAGAAGGCGGACGTCACACTCCATTCTTCAAAGGTTACAAGCCTCAGTTCTACTTCCGTACAACTGACGTAACCGGCGAAGTTGAGCTTCCAGCTGACAAAGAAATGGTAATGCCGGGCGATACAGTAACCTTCAAGGTTAAACTGCTAGCTCCAATTGCTATGGAACAAGGCTTGCGTTTCGCTATCCGCGAAGGTGGCCGAACCGTTGGTGCTGGTGTTGTAACCAAAATCAACAAATAAATAAACATTCACTTTAAAAAACCCGAATTCGTTCGGGTTTTTTATTTATACAAAACTTTAAATACAAATTATTTTGCTAATAGTTATTTATGTTGTATGATAAAGTTAATATGAGTGTACACACAAGATCTCTAGAAGTTTTAGGTATGGTTGTTGACCCAAAGCGAGGTGTTAACGGCATAGCAGACAACACATCTCTTATACTTTGCGGCAGAGAATTCGCATTAAGGACGATTTCACGTACACCTAGTTATGAATATGCTGGTCTAAGTTTTGATCTTTCGCATGAGCCCCTAGGATTAATCGCAGTCAGAGCGGAATTAAGTGAAGATATGGATTATGTGCGCTTGGTTCAAGATACTGTTGAGAATGTAGTAGGTACTAACAAACTTGGCAAGCCTCATGAAGTAGCATTCAGAGGTCTAACGACTTCGCAACAAGCCACCGCAAGATTATTTACATAACTTTATCCTGAAATCTAAATACTGTTATATTTAATAAATATGTGATATACCATAATCATAATAAACGAAGAATAAAAATGAACCCTGAAGAAATGAAATTAGCTTACGGCCAAATGATGGCGGGTTTAAATGCTGAAAGACTAGAATTTACTTGTACGCGTACTGGTGACAGGCTAACCTCCCAAGAATTCGAAGCTAAAAGGAAGGCCATTCGTCCAGACATCCTCGGCGATAACGTAATCTTATTTCCAGTACCTGAAAAGTCAACTCCTGATGCCGACTCACATGATATTGCTATAGCTGGATTCTAGGATTGCTATTTAAAATTAGTGCTTTTTGTTGTAAAATGAATGTATTAATTTAACCTTGTCGAGAACTCGTTCGGTCACTCATCACTCCGAAAGAGGTTACGGCAAAAGGAGCATTCAATTATGGCTGACGCCAAAAAACCTTCCAGTAAGGCAGCAAGTCCTGCTGCAACTCAAAAACAACGGATTCGTATTCGCCTTAAAGCTTATGACCACAAAGTAATTGATCAGTCTGCAAAGCAAATTGTCGATACAGCACTTCGAACTGGCGCAACTATTGCCGGTCCGATACCTTTGCCAACTCGTAAAAGTACATTCACAGTCGTGAAGAGTCCTCATGTCTACAAAAAAGGTCGTGAGCAATTCGAGATGCGTGTACATAAACGACTTATTGACGTTTTAGACCCGACTCCTAAGACTATTGATTCTCTTATGAACCTTAGTCTTCCTGCCGGCTGCGACGCCGAAATTAAGATGTAATAGTATGACAATCCCTACACAAGAGCCGACGCCGGGCTTCGACGAAAATTTCTGGATGTTTGATGTAGCTAGTTTACAAATTGCTGCAGGTCAAGGTGTAGAGGACTGGGCTTCTTTAGATGGACTTCACTCTTATAGAATGACAACCCGCTTATACCCATTAAACGAACTTCCTAGTTACGATTTAACTAATGATATGCCTTCTACTATCCCAGACCCTGAGTTTAATTTGTCAGAGGGCGTTGTACCACATCTAGGACCGTTTGTTATATCGCGTATAGCTACAGAAGATTCAGTCGTTTTCGGAACACCTAAGCCTCGTGGGGTCTTTGTCCCATCATTAGTATTTTTAGTAAACGAAGAGCACCAAAGTTTAAGGATATATGATAACCTCAAAGCTCCTACTGTGAACAATAAGCATGAGATAATAGACGAAGGTTATAAATATAGGTCTCTGCCTAGCGAACAAGATATTTACGATTTAAAGTATGGTGTGCAAAGTTTAAAAGCTTACTTAGAGTTCTAACTCAACTGTGTTTTAATTAGACTTATGGTTAAGAGAAAATCAAACAAACGCCCAGCTAGTAAAGTTTCAGCCAAAGAATCCGATAGCGAGTATTTCCTTAAGCTGACGATGTATATGATTATCGGATCACAGTGGATAAGAATCGAGAGATTCCCTGAATGGCAAATACCCATACCTTATGGATTACTAATAGGTTTATGGTTCGCCAGCCGTGATCATTTCCAGATAGACCGTAAAATCGAATACGCAATACTACTTACAGCAACTATGGTAGGGTTCTGGCTTCCAATCGGCATTAGATTCTCATTGTAGAATAGTCAACACATTGACTCCTTAGACACTTTTGTGCTAATCTGTATTAAATATCGTTCTTGGTGTATTAGTAAGTCTTAACGGATACTGCTAGCCACCAAGAATTTTTGTGCCCTTGATCAGGGACCGACACGAAGGTATTGGCCAATATCAAATTAAGCACTCATTACGAAGTGCCAAAAAGAAGGTTAAATTAAGTATGAAAGCACTCATTACGAGAAAGCTCGGCATGACTAGTTCCATCAGCGATGATGGTGCAATGCAGGCAGTGACTTTACTTTCCGCTACTCCATGCGTCATTACGCAGGTCAAAACCGACGAATCTGACGGCTATACAGCTGTACAAGTTGGATTTGAGGAAGACAAAAAACTAAGCAAACCACTTCAAGGACATCTAAAGAACAGCAACTCAACAGCTAAGATTATTCGAGAATTCCGAGTAGCCGAAGTCACAGAAGACCTCGCCGTAGGTAACCAACTTACAGCAGAGGTCTTTTCAGTTGGTGACATAGTTGATGTTACAGGCACCAGCAAAGGTAAAGGTTGGGCAGGTACTATTAAGCGCCATAACTTTCACCGTGGACGCAAAACTCATGGTGGTGGCAGCTACCGACGCCCAGGTTCTATTGGCTCAATGTATCCTCAGAAGATTTTTAAAGGTAAGAAGATGGCCGGCCAGATGGGTGACGAGCAAGTCACAGTCAAAAAACTTAAAGTAGCCTACGTAGACGCTGATCAAAATGTGATCGGCGTTTTTGGTGCCGTTCCTGGTCCTAAAAAAGGCATAGTTATTATTAAGGAGACAAGGTAATGGCTGTAAATACATACACCAAAAGTGGCACTAAAGCTACGACAGCAGCCAGGCTCCGAAAAGACGTATTTGAAGTAGAAGTAACTAATCACGATTTACTAAAACAAGCCTACGTAGCTCATCAAGCTAATTCCCGTGTAAACCTAGCCAAGACACTTAAGCGTGGTGAAGTACGCGGTGGCGGTAAGAAACCTTGGAAACAAAAAGGTACAGGACGAGCACGTTTTGGTAGCTCCAGAGTACCTATTTGGAGAGGTGGTGGTATTGTGTGGGGTCCTACCGGCAACGAGAATTACTCTAAGAAAATTCATACTTCTGCCAAACAAGCAGCCGTCCGTCAAGCATTAAGCGTGTCGAATAAAGAAGGCAAACTATCAGTCATCGAAACTCTAGATCTGAAAGATGGTAAAACAGCAAGCGCTTTCAACCTTATGAATAAAATCGGAGTCAAAGGGACAACCCTTATTGTCGTGTCTACCAAAACTCCTGAACTAATTCGCGCATTCAGAAATCTTACCGGCATTAAGCTAGCAACTGCTACTTACCTAAACGTGTTCGATATTCTTAACGCTGATTCAATAGTTATGACCAGCGACGCAGTAAATGCAGTTCACGACTGGCTTAAGAAAGCGGAGGCATAAAAATGTCAAAAGATTTATTCTTAGCTCCTATAGTCAGCGAAAAAGTTTACGGACTTTCAACTACTCATAATAGATTCGCCTTTATAGTTCCAAACAGTTCAAACAAACACACGGTAGCCAGAGCAATCGAAGCACAGTACGGTGTAGAGGTCATAAAAGTGGCTATAGTTAATAAGCTGGGTAAAAAGGTTCGTACTTATCGTAACAAGCGATTTACAACTGGCAGTCGTAATGATGTCAAAAAAGCATATGTAACTCTTAAAGATGGTCACAGCCTGCCTATATTTGCAGCCGTAGAAGAAGCCGAAGAAAAGTCGACTAAGAAAACTGCTAAGTCGGAAGACACCAAACGTAGCGTTAACACGACAATCAAGGCTCCTAAAAAAGCCGGTCTTGCTAAACGTGTACTAAGACAAAATAAGAGCGGGGAGAAGTAATATGGCACTTAAAACATTGCGACCAACTACTCCTGGCCAGCGCGGTATGACCACTCAGGATTTCGATACAATTACTACGCGTAATCCTGTCAGAAGCCTGTTAGTGATTAAGAAGAAAACTAGCGGCCGAAACAACCAAGGACGTATAACAACTCGTCACAAGGGTGGCGGTGTCCGTCAGTTCTATAGATTAGTTAACTTTAACTTAGCTGCTGGCACTATTGCTACTGTTGAGCATATAGAATACGATCCGAACCGAAGCGCTCGTATTGCTCGTCTTAAAGATCAAACCGGCAAACCGCATTATATAATTGCTGCCAATGGCCTTCGCGTAGGCAAAAAAGTCCAATCAGGCGAAGATGCTCCTATAGAAGTTGGAAACAGATTACCGCTAAGAAACATTCCTAACGGTTCAACCGTTTACTGTGTAGAGCTTCAGCCTGGCCGAGGCGCTCAGCTAGTTCGAAGCGCTGGAAATGGCGCACAGATAGTTGCCAAAGAAGAAACCGGCGTTCAGCTACGTCTGCCGAGCGGCGAAGTTCGAATTGTTAAGCCTGATTGCATGGCACATATTGGTAATGTCGGTAACGAACAGCATCAAAACATTACTTGGGGTAAAGCTGGCCGTAACCGCAAACGCGGTATCCGACCTGGCGTTCGCGGTGTAGTTATGAACGCGGTAGATCACCCACATGGTGGTGGAGACGGTGGACGTCACGGTATTGGTGGTGGTGTTAATCATGGTTCAGCGCCAAGAACACCTTGGGGTCAGAAAACACTTGGTTACAAGACTCGTCGTCGTAATCACCCGACTAGTAAGTTTATTGTTAAAACACGTCATCAGGCGAAGAGGAAATAATTATGAGCAGAAGTCTTAAAAAAGGTCCGTTTATTGACGCTAAGCTAGCCAAAAAGGTTAATGCTCTAGGTAATGACGACCGTACTATTATCAAAACATGGGCGCGTGCCAGCACAATTCCACCAGAGTTTGTTGGTCGCACAATTGCTGTTCATAACGGCAAAGTTCATGTACCAGTTTTCGTAACCGAAAACATGGTTGGTCATAAACTTGGTGAGTTCAGCCCGACACGTAAGTTCCGACGACACGGCGGAAAGTTGGCAAAAGGTTAAACCATGATTAATAACGTTATTGCTACTGCTAAAAATGTACGTATGAGCCCACGAAAAGTCGGCGTTGTCGCAGCATTAGTCCGCGGCCGAACTGTTGCTGACGCTTTGACAATTCTAGACCACACGCCTCGCCGCTCGAGCACTGTTGTCTATAAAGTCGTTGCTAGCGCGCGTGCAAATGCAGAACACAACTTTAATCTAAAACCTGATACCTTGAAAATTGTTGAAATAAGCGTTACGCCAGGTACCCGCATCAAGCGATTTCGACCTGCAGCACATGGCCGCGCATTACCTTTTCAGCGAAAAAACAGCAATATCCGTGTCGTTGTAACAGGTGAAGCTCGTCAAGTGAAAAAGCCAGCAACTAAGAAAGAGGACGAATAATATGGGCCAGAAGGTAAATCCAATATCCATGCGCCTTCAGGTCAACAAAGACTGGCGCAGCAAGTGGTTCGCAACTAAGCGCGACTATGCAAGCTTCCTAAAAGACGATCTTGAAGTACGAAGTCTAATTGATACTAAGCTTGGCAAACGAGCAGCTATCAACAAAGTTGACATCGAACGCTCACCAAACTTAATTACAGTCACACTGCAAACTGCAAAAGCTGGTGTAGTAATTGGCCGTGGTGGAGCAGGAGTTCAAGAACTCAAAACCGCAATTGAAAAAGTTTACAAAATTCCTACACGTTTAAACATCGAAGAAATCAAGAAGCCTGAAACGCACGCTAAACTGGTTGCCGAAAATATCGCTAACCAGCTTGAACGCCGTATTTCATTCAGACGTGCGATCAAACAGGGTGCGGCTAACGCAATGCGTAGCGGTGTTAAAGGTATACGTATTGAAATCGCTGGCCGACTTAATGGTGCAGAAATGTCTCGCCGCGAAAAAGAAGTTTTAGGTTCAGTACCACTACATACTATCCGAGCAGATATTGATTTCGCTAAAGTTCATGCTCAGACACCAGCCGGGGTTATCGGCATCAAAGTCTGGATTTATAAAGGGGAGATAGTCTAATGTTGTTACCTAATAAGACTAAGTACCGTAAGGTACGAAAAGGCATGAACAACGGTGTCGCAACTAGAATCAATACGATTGCATTTGGTGAGTTTGCTCTACAATCAATGGAAAACGAACGCATCAACTCCCGCCAGATCGAAGCAGCGCGTCAGGCTATGACCAGACACGTAAAACGTGGCGGTCAGATATGGATAAGGATTTTTCCGCATACACCTGTTAGCCGAAAACCACATGACACTAAAATGGGCAGTGGTAAAGGCAATCCTGAATTTTTCGTAGCCAAGGTCCAAACAGGGACTGTATTGTTTGAAATGGGCGGTGTCAGCGAAGAAATCGCAGCCGAAGCAATGAGATTAGCTGGCCACAAACTGCCTGTTAAAACCAAGTTTATACGAAAAGGAGGTTTGTAATGAAAATTGCAGAAATCCGTAGACTTACAACAGATAATTTGACCCGCGAAAGCGTCAAGCTACGCGAAGAAATAGCCGAAATGAAGCGGCGTATGAGCATGGGCGAAACAACAAATGTTCGTGCTATCCGCGGCAAACGCAAAGATTTAGCCAGAGTTCTGACAATCTTAGGCGAGCAATTACAGAAAGAGAGTAAATAACATGGCACGAAAATTAGTCGGTACAGTTGTGTCTGACAAGGCAGAGAAGACAATCGTCGTGTCAGTCCGTACTCGAAAAACCCACCCAATTTATAAAAAGCAGTTCACGAGCAGCAAAAAGTTTATGGCTCATGACGAAAAGCAGGAAGCCAGAACTGGCGACCGTGTTTCTATTGCCGAAACCAAACCATTGAGCGCTCGCAAACGATTTACGCTTGAAAAAATCATAGAAAAGGCCAAGATTAGCGAAACCGAGCGGGTTGAAGCTGTAGCCGAAAAGGACATCGCCGTAGAAGAAGAAAAGGAGACCAAGTAATGGCTATTCTTAGGGAAATGAGCAACCAGAGTTCGAATTTACTTCGAACGCTGCGTGATGAGAAAAACCATCAGGTTTGTCTCATAAGCCGACATGGAATGGAGGCGCAGAAATGATTCAGCAAGAATCCCGACTTACTGTCTGCGACAACAGCGGTGCTAAGGAAATACTTTGTATCCGTGTACTTGGAGGCACCCGTCGTCGCTACGCAAGAGTTGGAGATGTTATTACAGCTACTGTGAAACAAGCCAACCCAAGCGGCAACGTTAAGAAAAAATCTATCGTAAGAGCCGTAGTAGTACGTAGCCGCCAGGCTATTCGTCGTAAAGACGGTTCAACGATTCGTTTTGACGACAACGCAGCAGTCATTATTGGTGACGATAAAGCTCCTAAAGGTACTCGTATCTTCGGCCCAGTTCCAAGAGAACTTCGTGACCAAGGTTATGCCAAGATAATTTCATTAGCTCCGGAGGTACTGTAATGAGTATTTTCAAAATTCGACTTAAAAAAGGCGACAATGTAGTTGTACTTGCTGGTAAAGAAAAAGGCAAAACTGGCGAAGTAATTGCAACCCATCCAAGCTTAAATAAAGTAACAGTAAAGGGCATTAATATCGTCAAAAAGACCCGTAAGCCAACTCAGGCTAGACCTCAAGGCGGTATCGATGATCTTACTAAACCGATCTGGACAAGCAAAGTTGCGATTGTCGACCCTTCAACTAAGAAACCGGCACGTATTGGCTACAAACTCGATACCAAAGGCAATAAAGTACGTATATTTAAGCAATCAGGAAAGGAGATCAAATGAAGCCATCAGCCGTTAGCCAGGAGCCAGCAGCTTTAGCTACTGAAAGCCAAAAGCCAAAAGCCAAAAGCTCTTATTCTCCACGCCTGCGAACGCAGTACGAAGCATATGCTAAGGAGCTAGCCAAAGAATTAGGACTTAAAAACGTTCATTTAGTACCTCGAATCGACAAGATTGTCGTTAACAGTGGTCTTGGACGAGCTAAGGACGACAAAAAGGTAATAGAGATTGCCGCTAATACATTATCTAAGATTACTGGGCAAAAACCGATTGAAACAATAGCAAAGAACTCTATAGCCACATTTAAACTTCGTGAAGGCAACAAGATTGGCCTTAAAGTTACACTGCGCGGCGACCGAATGTACGAGTTCATGGATCGCGTAATCAATATTATTTTGCCTAGACTTCGTGACTTTCATGGTGTCCCAGATAAGTTTGATGGTCAAGGCAACTATAGTATCGGATTAGTTGATCAATCCGTGTTTCCAGAATTAAGCTTTGAGGAAACTTCAAGTCCTCACGGCCTACAGATTACATTTGTGATAAAAGCGCATGAGCCAGCACATTCAAAGGCATTGCTCGAAAAGTTCGGCATGCCATTCGAAAAGGAGAATAAATAATGGGTGAACATATGATTGGTGACGATATTATTCTTGGTGGCACTCCGAAAGAAGTAGACACTTTCATAAATGAACTGGACATTGACAGGGGAGAGCAGCCCGACGGTCAGGCTATGCCTGCCGACGGCGCGTTGAGAGGGGATGTTCCCCACTCAAATCCAGATAAGGAGAACAAGTAACATGGCAAGAAAATCCAATATTGCAAGAGACTTAAAACGTCATAAAATGCACGCAAAGTACGCAGCCAAAAGAGCAGAGCTAAAAGAACTTGGAGACCAAGAAGGCTTAGCAAAGCTACCGCGAAACTCAAGCCCGACTAGGCTAAAGAACCGCTGTGCAACAACAGGCCGACCTCGCGCTTACATGCGCCAGTTTGGTTTAAGCAGGCTAGCATTCCGTGAACACGCCAGCAAAGGTGAGATCCCCGGCGTAACGAAAGCGAGTTGGTAAGGAATATGAGTATGGTATCCAGTGACCCAATAGCAGATATGTTAACCCGTATCCGTAATGCTATTGCTGTAAACAAGCAAGAAGTACGATTGCCACATAGTAAGGTAAAAGAATCTGTTGCAACACTTCTTAAAAAATATAACTACTTGAGCGACGTCAACGTTGACAGTAGTAATGCATTTAAAGAATTAGTAATTACTATCAATCAGGCGGATCAAAACGCTACAGTTACTGAAATTGAGCGCGTAAGCAAACCCGGCCGCCGAGTTTACTTAAGTTCAAAAGACATTCCTTCTGTAAAGCAAGGTCGTGGAATAGTAATAGTATCTACCTCACAAGGCATGATGAGCGGTGCCGATGCACGCAAAAAGCGTCTTGGCGGTGAAGTAATTTGTAAGGTTTATTAAAAAGGATTAATTATGAGTCGTATAGGAAAACAGCCAATTGCAATAGCAAGCGGTGTGACAATCACTGTCGACAACGGACTGGTCACTGTCAAAGGGCCTAAAGGCGAATTATCGCAAACCGTTCTCGATGGAATAACAGTTAAAGAAGAGAACGGCAACGTCGTAGTGTCTCGCGCGTCAGACATCAGGGAGCATCGTGCTAGGCATGGCCTTATTCGCACACTAATTGCGAATATGATCAAAGGTGTAACTGAAGGTTTTAGTAAAAAGCTTGAAATCCACGGTGTTGGTTTCAGGGTTGCGCAGCAGGGTACTGACCTTAAGCTCAACTTAGGTTTTTCGCACGATGTTATTTATAAGCTACCTGCAGGCATTAATGCGGCTGTTGAGCAGAATAACATTACTATCAGTGGTATTAGCAAGCAGCAAGTTGGTCAGGTCGCAGCAGAAATTCGTGCACTTAAAAAGCCTGAGCCATACAAAGGCAAAGGTATCCGATACGAAGGCGAAAGAATTTTACGTAAATCTGGTAAATCAGGAAAGGATAAGTAGGAATAGCTATGAGTGAATTAAAGCGTACTAAAACTAACCAAGCTCGTCGTACCTACCGTGTCCGACAGCTAACTAAAGGCACTACTGAGCGCCCTCGTTTAAGCATAAATATCAGTAATATGCACGTTAGTGCTCAGATAATTGATGACAGCAAAAATACAACCCTAGCGGCAGTTACATCTTCAAGCAACAAAGCCGTAAAAGGTAGCTTGACCGATAAAGCAGTGTGGGTTGGTAGCGAAGTTGCCAAAAAAGCCAAAGCTGCAAAAGTTAAAGCAGTTGTATTTGACAGAGGTGGCAGACTATATCACGGCCGCATAAAAGCTTTAGCTGATGCCGCCCGAAAAGAAGGATTGGAGTTCTAATATGGCTTATTCATCAGATAACCATCGAAATGATCGCCGACGCGGCGAACAGGTGCCAGAAGAAAAGCAGTTCGACGAGCGAGTAGTTCACGTCGATCGTGTTGCCCGTGTAGTTAAAGGCGGACGCCGCTTCCGATTCCGAGCCCTAGTAGTTGTAGGC
>JALYSF010000041.1 GCA_030854905.1 bacterium | reverse complement strand
GAACGCATCAATCCTAAATTTCTTACAGGCTTATTAAACTCTAATGTAGTGGCATTTTGGCTTAAGAATAAAGGTAAAATGCAGGGTCAGAACTACCAGATAGATAAGGGACCGATACTAACTATTCCTATTGCTATCCCAAGTATTAGCTTACAGGAAAGTGTAGCTGGATATGTAGACCAGATCTATAGCTCGAACGACAGCATCGAGTTAGAGTCTCATATTAACCAGTTGATTTATGATATTTACGGCATTTCTTCTTCAGATGCCGCCGTCATCGAAGCCACCATTCAATAAATAGACTAACCCCTAATCCCACTTACAGTCTGTAGTTTCACCCCAGTCGTCTAGTCGCCTGCTCCAATAATCACGAGAACTTCTGCTCGGCCGATTCCTATATTCGAGCAGATGGAAAACTACGCTTTAGAGAATGAAAAACTTCTAGAACTCCGCGATTGGCTCCTTCCCATGCTCATGTCCGGTCAAGTAAGTATTGCGGATTAACATTACTGGCGCTTCTTTTGCTCGTCTAAGTATTTTATAGCCCAGTATTCGAAAGTACGACCGTCCCTCAGATTACCAATCGCAAACGATATTTCCCAACGTACATTTACTTGAATGTAATTGAGCCCCATTGAAATTGCGTCTGCAAGGTCATCGTATTTTTCAACGCCAAAGCCTATTAGCTGCTGCACAATCGGTGCAATCTTTCTATCATTAGGGAAATATACCTTACCCATCTGGAACAGAGCACTCGACAACTGCAACCGCGCACGTTTGTCTGTGTGGACACGTATGCCTTTAGCGTTTAGTTGGCGATCCCTAAGCTGCTCTGTGACCGCCGCCTGATACTGAACCTGCTCTACAAGCACCATAGGTTTTTCTTTGCTACCCTCCGCTAGGCTTTGGTACATGCTTGTGATGCGATCTAGGGTGTCTAAATGCGTCAGCTTATCGTTAACGTACCTAACGTCAATGTAGTAACGTCTGTTTTCTGGTTTATGTCCGTACAAATGGATAATTACTATTGCTGTTTTATCAGCTGTAGCAGACTGTGATATCGCAAGGTCAACAGATATAAACGAGTTAATGTACTCGTTACTTTTATCACGCGTAGGTAGCTCGTCATAGTACTGCACCCATCGCGCATCAATAACCTGATCTTCGTCTGGAATGATCCTGAGCATGTACTCACGCTCCCACGAAATGTTATTGGCAATAGACCTGCGCAGTTTTTCTAATGCTGCTTTATTAGGGTACTTGCCCGGCCACATACTGCAGTTTTTTCGCATTATTGGCCACTCGTAAAACATGCCGTCTATTTCTTTGGCATCAATACGATCTTTAAGCCGCATTAAAAGTGAATCTTCATGTAATAGGTTACCAACAGCTATTCGCTTGGTATTAGTGTCGCCAGCAGGGATTATTTCGCTGGTGTACCAGTCGAATGTCTTGTTACGGCCTTCACGGGTCTTCACTGACGCCATATCTTCTACATCGTCAGCTATTATCAGATCGGGCCGATAACGACCGTGACGGATGCCACGAACGCTTTGTTCGGTAGATATTGCGGTGATGCGGGCATTATACTTAGGAATATAGAGCGAGGTTGAACCCCATTCCTCGCGCTGTTCTACAAACGGACCCATATCGTTTTTCAACAGGTCGTTACTTTCGAGCTCACGCTTGATGTTCATAAGGTGAACTCGCGCTTGGTACTGTGTTTGGCTGGCTATCAGTACAAACTTCTTCTGCTGCTTGCCAAGTACTGCCCATATTGGGTAGCTCATCGTCATGATTGTTGATTTGCCCGAGCCACGGAACGCCACAACGACCGACAGCGGATTTTCTTCGTCCTCAGTGACCGCAAACAGAGACTTATGTATTTCTGCTGCCTCACTGGTTAAATAGTTAGCAAAATATGTCGAGAAGAACCATTCATGGCTCTGCGAAGTAATTGCCGTACGCAACTCCCGATCGGTAAATAACTTCTGTTGTAGTTCACTTGGTTTCATCTGTAGTTTCTCCTTCGTCTTTAATAAGTCCTGCAAGCTTAAGTGCTTGTGTGACTAGTTCCGATTGTTCGGTTGTTAATTCTTGTTGCACACCCTCTACTTTGGCATCAATTTCTAAGCGGTTGCGGTACACACGGTGGTGATGTTTTAGCCAAAACATAATTGCCGTCATATTACTGTCTTTAATGGCGTTAATTAACTGGCTTTCGGCCATGTCATTAATTAACCCAGCGCTTTGGTCTATTGCTTCGTCGCAGGCTTCTGCAAACACCTCATCGTCCTTGCACCATCGGTAGTAGGTACTTCGTGGGACGCCTGCTTGTTTGCAGGCGACCTCCACGATTGGAGTTGCCCGTAGTTTTACTAGCAACGCCTTTTTATCTTTTGCAATATTTCTACTCATGGCAGCAACTCGCGCTTTAAGCCAGTTAGTTTTTCCCAACGCTTCAATGCTACTTCAGCATATACAGGGGACTTCTCCATGATGTAACACCGACGCTTAAGCTTGGTCGCCGCAATCAAAGTACTACCACTGCCGCAAAATACCTCAATTATTAGATCATCCCGCTTCGTGAGTACTTTTATGTACGGGACCAGTATTTCTATTGGCTTTGTGCCGAAGATTACACCTTGGCCAGAGCTTTTTTCATCACTTGCTTGGTACTCTATGAAGTCAGTTGGCTGGTACTTCTTGCCACTCTTATAGCCCTCCCACTGTGGCTTGCCTGATATGGCATACAGCGCGGTTTCGTACTCTTCCTGTAAACCATCAGGCTCTTCGTCGTGGTTATAGGGCACTGTGCCGCTACCACCGACCATTGCAATATCGTGTTTGCTGAAAAATTTGTACTTTGCACTGAAGCCCTGATGGCGATTGGGTAGGTGCCAAACAATCATGTTTTTTACCCTCCAGTACTTCTCAATCTCAGCCCATATAACGCGTAAATTCTTCCAATTTTCGTATACAATGATACTAAAATCTGGTTTAGCGTAACGGGCAACGTTTGCCATCCACAGCTCTGTAAAGTTATCTGGTAGTACGTCCGTTTCTAGATATCGACGGTTCTTTTTTGCCCCAAAGCCCGTTGTCGGCTTACCACCACGTTTGGCATGTAAGTAATCCAAAATATACGGAGGATCCGTTAGGCAGAACGATGCTTGCTCACCGTTCATTAACTTATCGAAGTCTTCTGGAATGGTACTATCGCCTACCATAAGACGCGAATCGCCTAGTTTGTAAACATCACCTTTCTTTGCCTTTATAGATTTGATATCTAGCTTTTTTAGCTCTTTATCTAAATCAAAATTCTCTGGCACCACATCATCAAGGTCAAAGATGGTATCCATTTCTTCGCTAGTAAACCCAATATCTGCCAACAGTGATTCGTCGAACTGCGATAACAGCTCCCAATCCCATTCACCCTGATTACGATTAAGGCGAAGACAGAGTTCCTTCTCACGTTCGATGTCGGGAATGTCTATATAGACGACAGGCACTTCTTTAAAGCCAAGTTCTTTGGCTACTTTTAGTCTGAAGTGACCACCGATCACTATATTCTTACGACCCTCGGCTCCATTCACCAGAATAGGGTCGACCAGACCGAAGCTTTTGATGCTGTCTTTCAGCTGCTCTATTGCTTCTTCGCTCCATTTGCGTGGATTATGCTCGGCTGGTTTTAGGTCGCCGATCTTGACCTGTTGAATTGATAGTTTGCTTGTCATAATTTCTCCTTCGTTATGTAATGACAAGCCCATTTAAAAACGTCCTGACAATAAATATCAGGACGAAAGTGGGTCGAATTAGGGACGAAACTACTGTAAGTACACGAGACCTCTGGCGCAGATTCCCTGACCTGGGGGACGATCATAATCTAATTTATAACCATGCTTACTAAGCTGTCGCTTGAGGTCTTTGAAGTCTTTATCCAGTCTGTCGGTCTTAACATGTTCCCGAAGAGTTTTGTAGTCAACTACCTCGGCACGCTGATTTAGCAGGCATTGCAAGAGCCTACCGCAACGTGATGAACTAGGATTAAGAACTTTAAGCTCATGGCCATCTATTTTAAAATAGCCGTATTGTGCTTCTTCTATTGTCAAATACTTGTCTGGTGGCCGATCTAGAATTTTTTTGGCAGGTTCCGCTGGCTGAGGAACATTATATATTGGCTTAGAGGTGAACAAGAACTTGAGTGGTTCGACTATTGTTTTGATCACCTCGCGTATCATTTCAACCCAGCGCTTGGCTTGTTGGGCAATAACCTCAAGGGCCTTACGCATCGGTTCCATTTGTTGCTGCAAAACTTTTACGGCAGTAGCCTGAGCGGTAAAAATATCGCTCATTGCTGACATACTGCTGGCTAAATTGAAGGCGCCTGCCAATTTGATCTGAAGTAGCTTAGTAGAATCCATACACCCTTATCCTAAGGTACAGTAATTAACACCGACAGTATTTGATTTTGACCTGTTACTAGACCAATGAAGCCCTTGTAAGTTGGTTATGTCGTCACTGCCCCCTCGTGCAACTGGATTTATGTGGTCGATTTCCCAGCCGTATTGTGTTGTTTTTCCGTAGTCTTGCCACCTGACTAGACGGCCACATACATCATAACGCCAGTCTTTTAAGGGCTGGTAACTAGCGCCATTCATGGCGTTCCAGACTCTTACTTTTGTTTGTTCACTGAATGATCCGCCAATACGCGTAGTACTAGGGGATCTGAAGATACTGCTCATTTAAGAGCTCCTTTCATCCTGCTCTCGCAAGAAATTTTATTAATATTGTTGGAACCTCCCATTTAGTTCCTACCCTCAGATGAGTTTTTTATTTTCTATCTGATACTTTTTACTATATCAAAAAGTAAAGAAAATATAAAGTTTATAAAGTGTGTTGAATTTACAATGATTTATGTCTATAATATTTGTAATGCACCCAATCCAAATAGAGTTACTAAAGCTTAGTAAAGAGCATGACGTAGCAAGCATGAAATTGTCAGAGTTACAGCGCTTAACTGGCGCGAAATATCTGCAACAGGTAAAGCACCATCGAGCAATGCTTATTTCTAAAGGTAAGCTACAACCATCCACGAGCTCTAAGGAAATTTTGTCAGAAAGTAATCTTATTGGTGAAAAGTCTGATCTTGTAAGAATTCCTGTGCTGGGCTCTGCTAATGCTGGTCATGCTACTTTGTATGCTGAAGCTAGAGTGAGCGGCTATCTACGCGTATCTTCATCTAAGTTACCCATTCGCCTCAGTGAAAAACTGTATGCCTTAAAGGTTGTCGGTGATTCAATGAACATAGCAAAGATTGGCCCTGAAAAATTATCGGCAGATAACGGCGATTATATTATTGCTGATGGTGATACATATATTCCAATCTCTAATGACTACGTAGTGTCATTAATTGATGGCATGGCAAATATCAAAAAGCTAATCGTAGATAAGCTACATAGTCAGGTTGCACTCGTATCGGAGTCAACCAATGAATATCCTCCAATAGTAATAGATATTGATGACTCAATGGATTACCTTGCACAATCTAAAGTTCTGCACGTTATAAAATCACCAAAACAGTAATTCAGGTTATAAAGAACGCTCCATCAGAGTAGAATATAAATAGTTGCTTTACGATTTTCGTATAGCTAAATTAAAATAATTATTAATCGGTACAAGAAAGAATATTCTTCCAAGGTGAGCGTAAGATCAGACACTATTCACTGGCAAGATTCAAATAACGGAGTAACTATTGATTGCGGGCTTGAGATCTGCGTGCACCCAACATCGAACAGTAAAACAATACTACTATTGGTACCTGGGGTTGATGGTAGTGTTGATGGATACGACAACAAATACGTTACTATTGCCGAGTCTATCCATAAAAAGCATGGCGCTGCGATTGTAAGGATAGATAATCCCTTCATATCCTCATTCCATTGGGAAAGCAACATTAGGCGTATACTCGACTACATCGAATCCAACAAAACAGAGATATGCGGCAATCAATCTTATGAACTCCGCATACAGGCACATTCTGCTGGAGCTTCGATTGTTGCCACTATTGCACACGAATATTCAACTATCAGTAGTTTATTGCTTATTAATATTGCAATGGGTCTAAATACAAACGGTATTATTGAAAACATTGAACATTTTCAAGGTAATGTGACGATCCTGATGGGCGATCAAGATCCATCAGTAGAAACAGTAAAGCAAATTAGTTTTTCAGATAGCAGTAGTCAAGGTCAAATAGTAATTGCCCCAAATACAGACCACAATTTTTCAGGTGAATCATTTCAGGTATTTTTAAACGCTGCAGACAACTATTTATTTAAAGGGTTGTCATGAGCGCTGAAATTGGACATAATTATTTCGAATATAGGAATGAATTACGCGATTTATATGGCAAGGATTGCTATATTGCATATAGTCAGCTCGAACTTGTTAAGGCAAGTAACAGCGAGGTTGATTTAGATTACAGTAAGGTATTAGGCCTTGCTTTAAAGCAAACTTTTAGATTCAAGTTCAAGCAAGCGATAAACATATATACAAGTCATCGTTCTATCATTAAATTATTGGCGAGTCGGGATTCACATAATAACTCATTTATTAGTCGTGAGGTGCAGAAAGAGTACAATCTTGAAGATAAACTGCTCGATAGTCAGCAGATAGAAGCAGTAGTAGCTTGCGAAGATGCAAACTTAGTACTTGCAGCAGCTGGCAGTGGTAAAACTTTAAGTTTACTCGCGAAAGTAAGGTATCTACATGAACAGCTTGGCGTCCCGCTTTCAAAAATACTAACAATTTCGTTTACTAATAACACAACTCGTGAGCTAAAAGAACGGTTAAGTAATATAGGGCTGGATGCTGACGGTGTACGTACTTTCCACTCACTTGGCAACTGGATACTCAAGGAGTCTAGCGGCAAGACTAAGCGATTATTCCAAGATGATGCCATTAAGCGCTTTGTGTCAAAAACTGTTACCGACTTGCGGGAAAATGATGAAACATATGCAAGAGCCTATAACGATTATCTTCTGTATTATCATTCGACTCCGATTGATCCTTTAGAGCTTAAGGACGAAAAAGAAGCAATCGACTTTAATAAGTCATTTTTGCGCCGTACCTTGCAGAGTATTTCAATGAAGAAAAATGAGTATGACAAGACGCGTCCTGCGCTTGCTGGCGAATATGTAAGATCTAAAGAAGAGCAAATCATAGCTAACTTTTTATTTATCAATCAAGTTTCTTATGAATACGAAAAACAATACCCCTACATGGACACAAAGTATCGTCCAGATTTTACTATCGAAGAATTTGAAGAACCTATATACCTAGAAC
>JALYSF010000040.1 GCA_030854905.1 bacterium | reverse complement strand
TTTTGTGCGCGAAAGCGGCAATTCTGGGCAGTTTTTGGGCGGCCACACCTATGAAGTCGGTGAGGACGGCAAGGCTAAGCCAATAACTCGCGCAAAATACGCGGAAAAGCATGGGCTTAATGACATTCAGGAAGACAAGCCTACAGTCGAAAAACCAAAGCTAATAATTAATGATCGCCGGGCAGGTCAGGGCAAAGATGTACGTTCAGCACTAAAAAAGAAGCAAGAAACTTCAGACGAGCCGTTTTCTAATTTCGATTTAGGCTCTGTGACTTGGGCAGACGACAAAACTCCTAAAAACAGCGCATCCCCCGAAGATTTATCATTCAATACAGAAACTTCTGCGCAAGTAGATGGGCGAACATTCCGAGACGCAGATGGAAACGCAATTACTAATGTCGATAAGCTATATGAAATTCTCGAATCTAAGATTGAAATGGGCGACGATAGCGACTGGGATAGTCTAACTAAAGCCCTTGCCGATGCTGAGTGGCTTGATGCCGTAGCTGACGGAGTTGATGCCAATGAAGCTGCTAAAATCACTCTGAATTATATGGAAAACAAGCATGCTGAGTTACTAAAAATGAAAGATGCTCATAGCGAATTAGACGAACACTTGGCAACACTAAACAACTCTTCTGATTCAACCCCCACACCTAGTAATCAAACGCTCGAAAGCGCAGTTACCGAAGGTTACCGAAATGTTGATGGCAAACTAATTAGTACATCCCCTGAATTTGTAGCCGAGCTTCGTAACATCGTTGAATCAAAAGACACCTCTAGATTCGAAGAAATATCCGCAGCATTCTTATCTGCTGCAGAAGTACATGCAAAGCGTACAGGCTACGACATGGCAGTCGACAATACTAAAGAATATATAAAAATGTGTGCTGAAAAATTAGGTTTAAGTGGCGAACAAGCGGAATCTCAATTACAGAATAAAGATCCAAATACAGCGACTGTTACAGTAGCTGATAATGAACCAAAAATCGATAACGAGCCTATAGTTATTAGATCTGCCGAGGAACTGATAGCGGAGTCCGACAATAGAGTAGATAACCTTTATACAGCTGCAATTAGTGCAGCTTCCGTTGAAGAGCTCGACGCTATAGCTGAAAGGCTACTAAAAGAAACCGTCGAGAATCAGCGCCTGAATGGCCAAAAGGATACCTCCTATACAGACCTTGCAAGGTTAGACATATCCCTGATAAGAGCTAAGCTGCTTAATAACAATAAAGTGGGCGATAAATCGGAGCGTTCTAGCGCAAAAGAGAAGAAACGAAAGGCGGGATCTATCAGAACTCGCGTAGCTGCCGTAGTTGGTATTGCGGCCGCACTTGGTGCAGGTATTTGGTCTGCCAATAATCACGATAGCGAGAACATTGTTTCGCAAAGTACTGAAATATCACAGCCTGCTGCCCAGCCAGAAGCCACCACAGTTTCCATACCTGCAGGCGAGAGTGTATCAACTGAAGCCTCTGCTGACACAGCAACTGAAGCTCCTGTGGCAAATGGCGAAGCTGAAACAGCTAATAATCCTCTAATAAATCTAGAAGAATACCCATGGGAGAACGCTGAAAGAGTAGCCCCAGGTCATGCTGATACCATAATGACAGTCGCAATAGAGCGATATAATGCCGCTCATGAAAATGCAAGTTTTAGCCTGATTAGAACAGGAGATTTAGCACTGATAGTTAACCAAGAAGGCCGCCAGGTTAATGAGGTTGAAATGAAAGCCATAAATAGCTTGATAGGTGACGTTGGTAATGATCTAGCTAACCTACCTGCTGAATCTTAAGCAACTCTACCTTATAAAAAGCCGAGAAATTACTCGGCTTTTTTTATACTTGGCGTAAAGTACAATTAGAGTATGAACAATAAAGCGAAGCTTGTGGCCGAAAAATTATTAAAAGGCCAACTTTACAACAAGGCTGTTTTGCCGAAGCATTATGGGGTCGCGCTGCGGCAGAACATTAAGCATCATTGGCCCGCAAAGGGCTTGAAAGTAATAGGCGTAACTGGTACCAACGGCAAAACCAGCACCTGTTTCATGATTCACCGCATGTTAGTTGAAGCGGGTTATAACGCCGGATTAATGAGCACCGTCGCTTTCGGCGTCGGCGATAATGTTGAGCCGCAAATCCATCATATGACCAGCCAGCCAATCGACCTGCTGCTAAGTCGTATCGAGAAAATGAAAAAACAGGGCATGGATATTCTGGTACTTGAGGTAACTAGTCATGCATTAGCTCAGTATCGCGTCATGGGTGTGCCGATTGATATTGCAGTGATTACTAATCTTACGCACGAGCATCTCGATTATCACGGCAGTTTTGCGGCATATAGAAGCGCCAAACTCAAACTTTTCAAAATGGCGGCTCATACAAAAAACGGCCGCCAATTGGGCGTTATAAATGCCGACGATCCGAGTGCAGCTGTTTTTGCCGACGCGGTCCCGAATGTACTCGCCTATTCGCTCAACGAAACATCCGACCAAGCCGTAGCGTGGCCTAAAGATCTTAAATTGACTCCTAAGGGAAGCCGCTATCAGACAGAAATAAAAGGCTGGAGGCTCGATATTACCTGTAATTTGCCTGGAAGCTTTAATGTAGCCAACAGCCTTGCCGCTGCATGCGTTGGGATAGCTTTGGGCCTTAGCCCAGAACAAGTCGTAAAAGGAATTAAATCACTCGAAAGTGTTGAAGGCCGCATGACCAGAGTCGATGAAGGCCAGGTTTTTGATGTAATTGTCGATTTTGCTCATACACCGGACAGTTTTGAAAAATTATTCAACGATTTGCGCCCAGTTGTGAAGGGCAAAATGATAAGTTTGTTTGGAAGTGCAGGGCGGCGCGACGTCAGCAAGCGGGCAATTCAGGGGAAGATAGCTGGAGCGTCAAGCGATATCGTGATAGTAACCGAGGAAGACGATCGAGACGTCGATGGTAACCAAATTATAAATCAAATTGCGGCTGGCGCCGAAGAATCTGGCAAAACCAGAGATAAAGATTTGTTCTTGATACTAGACCGCACCAAAGCGATTGAATTTGCGCTTAAGCAAGCCAAGCCCGGTGACACCGTCTTACTGCTCGGCAAAGGACACGAAAAGACAATCGAGCGCGCCACCGGCGAACACCCTTGGGACGAGATAGCACTGACGAAAAAGCTACTTAAGAAACTGGGGGCAAGTCGTCGCTAGGTGGCACGTTATCAATTAAAGAGGTAGCTCCAAATCTTTTTTTTCCAGCAAAATCTACTTCAATTACATTCGCACTTTCCGTTAGGGATTCGTCAGGAGCAGGGACAATAGACGTAGCCTTCCACGAGTCTCGCAAAGTACTGAAAAATTGTTGCCGAGCATCTAACACCTTGCCACCTGGAACGCCATTTGATTCGATCATATACGCGTATTATAACACAGTTACTAGCTATTGTCTAGCGTAAGTGTGGTGCATCGGATGAATCCTCCGCCCTTACCTAGCTCGGTAACCACTGGAGTTAGTACCATTAATCCCTTAGCCTCCAATTCAGCTTTTAGATTTGGGGCAAATGCGCTCATTATTACTGTTTCACCCGTGCTAACTAAGTTACAGGCGAAGGCATGTTGAGCTTCTTTGAAACTAACTTCTATCTTATCGAAGGGCAATGCGCGTATCTTAGCTACTGATTCTTTCAGAAAGGCTTTTGGACACCAGGCAATTAGGCCTGGCTGGGTATCGTCGGGAGCTTTTATAACAGATACAGCTAGATCGATATCATAATAAAAACTGTCTGGCCAGCCGCTAGATGCATTGGTGACACGCGGTCCCCAGCCATAGAATCGGCGCTGTGGCTTTGTTTGTAAGCTAATTACCTCATAACCAAGTGTGTCAGCTAAAAACTTATGAACTTCCAAGTCGGTTCGATATTCTGTTCCAGTAAGCAGGTAGTTCCCACAAGGCAAGGCATCACCCTGGCCACTAAATCGTAAGTTATCCGGCACAGAAATGGTTTCGAACCCTAAGTCTTTCAAAACTTTTTCTGCGTAAGGCTCTTCTGCTTTACGGGCATTCGGCAGACGGCTCATCACTGCCTTGTTACCCCTAGTAAGGGCCCAATTAGCTGAATAAACACCGTCTTGGCAACTTGCGGGCGGATCAACTTTAACCACTTCTACCCCAGCCGACTCGAGAGCTTCACGGATAGATAAATGCTCGGTTTTAGCCTTTTCTACATCAACAGCCAAATCCGCGTTCATATAGGCATTAATCGCCTTGTCGTCGCTAAAGTAGTCGGCGCCACTCATAAGTACTCGGGTGTTTATTTTTGTCATATTGTTAAAAATTGTAGCATGTAATTAGACAGGTTATATGTATTCAATTATAGGGATTGTTTTTTAAGCATATTTGTAGTATAGTAAAGATGCTTATGGAAAAACCAAAAACTCATATACAACATCCTTCTATGCATGCCGAGAACCAGCTTTGGCAACTTGCAATTGGCCTTGAATTACCAGATGGAGTGCAGTTTTTCCAAAACCGAAAAGGAACACGCTTTCTTGGGATTAATGATAAAGTAGCATATCCAAGAGATTCACAGGTTTTTGAAGGTGAAGCTCGTAATATTCTGCTCGACCCAGAAGATGATCCTCATTCAGGAGTCTTTAAGATACCTGAGAATTCAACAACTTTACTTACAGTGCTCAATGAAGCAGCAGGCTCAACGGATTCTTTCGAACTAGCTCCAGACGAAAGTAGAACTGTATCAATGTTAACGGGTCTTTATCATGGACTGGCCAAAGCCCTAAAAACAGTTAGAGACGTTGACCTTTTGATCCCCGCTTCTTTAAGCTACTCACAAGTATTAGTAAAAAAAGATAGTTACGATTTTAAACTTCTACCTCCTGTAGAACTACGAAAAGTTGAAGGTATAGGCGCACGCCAAGTCGCATGGCGCGGCCTATACAAAAGCTTAGTACTAAGTATGGCAGAAGGAGCGGATACCCCATCACAACGTCACTTAGTAGAGACGCTTAGAAAACCAATTAGGGATGCGTTCCTAGAGAATTAGAATGAAAACAAAACTACGTACAGATGACCCTCAAAAAGTATTTTTCGGCCTAGACCGCTCATTTACTCATATGCCTGGTTTAAACCTAGGAGCTACAGATTCTGCTCACCAAGTATTTTTCGGTAGATACGGAGACAGAGTCGTAGCTGTAAAGCCGTTTAACAACAAAAACGGCAAACTTCCAGCCGAAAAAGCTGAACATGAAATGTTCATGCTTAAAACTATACGCGGGCTAGGGTTCTTAACGCTGAACCCGCTCAGAGTAAAAGAGGATCGTGCAGGAACAATGGCTTTTCTATTAACAGATTACGTGCCTGACCTTGTGAGCATGTCTGCTATCGCACAAAGCCGAAATCCTGCTGTTCCTGAACAACTAAGACGGACCGCAAAAACCTTGGCTAAATTACACTCAGAAGGTATTTCTCATGGTGACGCTCAAATTAAAAATTTTGGACTCATTCCGAGAGAAAGAGGCAAAATAGCAGTAATTGATCCAGAAAAAGGTGGAACAAATTTAATTGGCCATCACAAAAACGATCCATTTGTGCATGACGTAGAGTCATTAGTGCAGTCTCTAGCACATAAAGCTTACGGGGGGCGAGATACCGATCAAGCTGGACTTCGAGTACTATCAGATGTAATTGAGCCTTATATAACTACTGCAGAAGCTTTAGGGGTACCAAATGCTATTGATATTGGTGAGCGGGCTTTTGCAACACACCTTGATAAACATAATGAGCTATTCAATTCTAGATCAAGCTGATTCCGTAATAATAAAATAGTGTTGACACTATAATTAGCACTCGTTTATAGTGAGTGCTAGAACTTGTGCAAAATTCGTGATTGCACAAGATAAAAACTAAGGAAGGGTTATACAAATGGCAGTACCTATTAAGCCGCTTGCTGACTATGTAGTAGCGGTTCAAGACGTGTCCGAGGCCAAAACGGCTAGCGGATTATACTTACCTGATAATGCAAAAGAAAAGCCACAGACCGCAACCGTAGAGGCTGTAGGCAAGTCAGTCAAGGACGTGAAGGCCGGCGATCGTATTATTTATGGTGGCTACAGCAATACAGAGGTAAAAATGAGCGGCAAAACATACCTACTTATCAAAGAAGAAAATATCTACGCAACCGTAAAATAGGAGTTTAAATTATGGCAAAAAAGGTTTTTTATGATGATGATGCGCGGCGCAGGGTACTAGGTGGAGCCAAACTTTTATACGACGCAGTTAAGACTACTATGGGACCTAAGGGTCGCAACGTAGTAATCGGCAAATCTTACGGCGGTCCAACCGTTACTCACGACGGTGTGACGGTGGCCAAAGGCGTTGATATCGCAGATGTAGACGACGAAACCTTAGGCTACAAAGTTGGTGCGGAGCTTATCAAACAAGCTGCTAACAAAATGAATGACGTCGCTGGTGACGGCACTACTACTGTAACCGTTCTGACTTATCACATTTTGAGCGAGGCAAATAGGCTTATTGCTGCCGGGCATAATCCAATGCAGTTGCGTAAAGGACTAGAAGCTGCAACTCACGACGTATTGACTAGTCTCGGCAAAATGACCGAGCCAATCGAGACCAAAAAAGGCCGTGTTGCCGAAGTAGCTACCATTAGTGCCGGAGACAAAGAAATCGGCAAGCTGATTGCTGACGTTATGGACAAAGTAGGCGCTATGGGCGTAGTAACTGTCGAAGAAGGCCAAGGCCTAGAGCTACAAAGCGAAGTCGTAGAAGGCTTTACTTTTGACAGAGGATTCGTCAGCCCTTACATGGTCACCGACGGTACACGAATGGAGGCTGTTTATGACAAGCCGGCTATAGTCATTACTGACAAAAAAATAAGTAATGTTCAGGAATTCGTGCCACTACTCGAAAAACTAGCGCAAGCAGGCAAAAAAGATCTTGTATTAATTGCAGAGGATGTCGAGGCCGAAGCGCTTGGCATGTTAATCCTTAATAGGCTTAAAGGAGTATTTAACACCGTAGCCGTTAAGGCGCCGAGTTTCGGAGATCGCAGAAAAGACGTCTTGAATGATATTGCCACATTAACAGGCGCAACCGTAATCAGTGAAGATCAGGGTTACACATTTGAAAATGCCGAGCTTGATATGATTGGCTCCGCCAGAAAAGTTATAGTCACCAAAGACGAAACGACAATCATTGAAGGTGGCGGAACAGCGAGCGCACTTAAGGCGCGTATCGCCCAAATTGCCGCTCAAGCCAAGGCATCCAGCAGTGAATTTGACCGCGAAAATCTAGATAAGCGCCAAGCTGCATTATCTGGTAAAGTTGCCGTAATAAAAGTAGGCGGTGCCACCGAAACCGAGATCGAGGAAAAGAAATTCCGTGTCGATGATGCGGTGGCGGCGGTAAAAGCTGCTATGAGTGAAGGTATAGTACCGGGTGGAGGAGTAACTCTTGTAAATCTTGCAGGTACAGTTAAGAAGTTAAGCACTGATGATCCAGCAATCGCTGCAGGAAAAACACTTCTGGTTCAGGCTCTTGAGAAACCATTCCGAATTTTGCTCGAAAATGCAGGACTAAAC
>JALYSF010000063.1 GCA_030854905.1 bacterium | reverse complement strand
ACGTGTATCAGCCGGTTAATTATTTTTGTTAGATACCCGAAAAAGGCATTAATACGCTGTTTACTACCGACAACAAAAGCAACCCCTAACGTACCTACAAATAAGAGAGTCGCTAATGAACCGGCGACCAACAGTGCCAACCTGTTTGCACTACCACCGATTGATAGGAATAGAAGGCCAAGGAATAATAATAGCTGGAAGGATACAAAGGTAAGGATAAAGCGCATCATTTGTATGAGCGTCGACTTCCCTGTCGTCACGCCTTCCGATTTCATTCTCAGCCCAAAGTAAGAAAAGCTGGATACACCCCCGCTGGGGAAGATATTATTAACAAAATTTAGCTCTAAAATAATACTAACCATTTTTTTGTACTGGATTTTCTCACCTAAAATCTCAAATAGCCTCTGATACATTTTGGTATAGGAATGATAATTAATATACTGCCCTACAAACATGAGCAATAGCACTACTGCGTTGACTTTTCCAAAGTTAAGAAAAGTTTCAACTACTTGTTTGCGCGCAAAATAACCAAGCGCTATCAACGCGACAAATGTGATGACCGTTAAGGCCGTCTTCCATGAACTTCGTTTTTTTTCTTCTGCCATAAGAGATTGAACCTATTATACGGCAAAAAGCGGTATACTAGCTACTGATGTCGCAAACACTCTGTATTCTAGGGCGCCAAGGCGCAATTGCACTCGCTGAACTTGAGAGCCTCTACGGTCATGAGGCTGTTACGCCCATTACCAGTGGAGCCGCCATTGTTGATATGGATCCTCAGGACTTCGCCTTCAACCGGCTAGGCGGCACTATGAAAGCCGGAAAAGTACTGCATGAGTTCAATACGACTAACTGGTACGACATCCAAAAGTATCTTGTTCGGACAATCCCGGATCATATGCAGTACGTTCCTGAAGGCCGCTTAACTCTGGGGTTAAGTGTGTACGGACTTGATATACAGTCTAGGGCGATTGAAGCCACGGCTCTCGAGCTTAAGAAAGTTATTAAAAAAACCGGTCATCCTGTACGTATTGTACCCAATAAAGCCACTGAACTCAGCACAGCCCAAGTACTGCACAATAAATTATTCACTTCAAACGGCTGGGAATTATTTTTCGTGCGCGTCGGCAAAAAAGTTATTATGGCTCAAACGACACATATCCAAGACATCGATGCCTATACTGCCCGCGATCAAGCCCGCCCTAAGCGTGATGCCAAGGTCGGTATGCTACCGCCTAAACTAGCTCAAATTATCATAAATATGGCCTTAGGCAACACTGGGTGGACAGAAACTATAGAGCAAGAATTGCTCGACCCTTTTTGTGGTACAGGCGTAATCTTACAAGAAGCACTTCTAATGGGTTATGAAGTGTACGGTACTGATATCGAACCGCGGTTAGTGCAATACTCTAAAGAAAATCTCGACTGGTTAAACGAGACAACGCCCCTAAATAAATATGCTATAAAAACCCAAGGCAAGACTCTACAGGAAACTGGAGTCTTTACCCGCCCTCCTCGGCTAGAAGTTGGCGATGCCACTTCTTTTACATGGCTTCCCACCCCTATTACTATTGCCTGTGAAACGTATCTTGGGCGCCCCTTCTCCTTCCCTCCTGATACCGCAACACTGCAGCAAGTCATGAGCGACGTAAACACAATTCATAAAAAGTTTCTGCAAAACGTTGCGCGTCAAACTAAACCAGGATTTCGTATGGCAATCGCCGTTCCAGCTTGGTTTATTAATGGCCAATTTAAGCACCTGTCTTCTCTTGACCACCTCGAGGAATTAGGGTATACTCGATTGAGTTTTAAGCATGCGGTGAATGATAAACTCATTTACCACCGCGAGGGCCAAATTGTGGGCCGAGAATTAGTCACATTGATTCGAAAATAAGTAAGGAAGCAAGATGAGTAAAGTAAAAGCTGGTGGTTCAAGTAAAAACGTTCATGATAGTCCTGGTCAACGACTTGGTGTAAAACTATTTGGTGGTGAACAAGTAAAAACAGGTCAAGTTATTGTTCGCCAAGTTGGCGCAAACAAGCGACCTGGTAAAGGTACATTTATGAGCCGTAACTTTACGATTCATGCTGCAAAAGACGGCGTCGTTAATTATTCACAACGTCGATTCAAACTCTTCACTGGCAAAACTGCCCCCCGCACTGAAGTAACAGTCGAATAAATACATCTGCTTCTCATAAAAAAACCGCCCATTTCGGACGGTTTTTTATCTAGCGTAAATCGTAGGTTGGAGGGGGTAATCCAGCTGCTCCACGATTCTTTCGGCCAGCTACAGAAATATCCATTTGTCGTAAGACCGCGTTTTGGGGCACGACAGACTTGCGAATGGCTGCTGCTTCAACAGCATCATTC
>JALYSF010000039.1 GCA_030854905.1 bacterium | reverse complement strand
CCATTGGCTTGATACCAATTCACCATTCTGCAGGAGAACTTATTTTTGACAGTAGATGCATCAAGTGAGGGAAACGCGGGTTGGTTCTTTGCCTACTTTCTTGCCAATCCAAGAAAGTAGGGCGCAATAAAGCGCCACGAAGGACGCTTTGCGAAACGGAAGCTATTAATTATTATGTATTGTTTTCCGGAAAGTTCTCGTCCAAAACTTCATCAGAAGTTCTAATACCGAAAACATCATCAAGGGAAGTAACGAGCACTTCGCGAGGCTTACTGCCATCAGCGTGCCCTACAATTCCCTGCTCCTCCATCTCATCCACTAAGCGGGATGCTCGGCCGTAACCGATACGAAGTCGGCGCTGTAACAAACTGGTTGAGGCTTTACGGTTTTCAATAACTACACGGACAGCATCTTTGAACATATCATCGTCACTGTCGCTGCCGTGATTATCCATAGGTGCAACGATTCCGCCTTTGCCGTTAAGCTGCACCGGCTGGCTAACGACTTCGTCATCATACTGAGGAGGTCGCTGCATTCTAAGGAAATCGGTAACTTTTTGCGTCTCTTCACCCATGATTAATGCGCCCTGGATACGCTTAGGTTTTGGCATATCTGCAGTACTAAAAAGCATGTCGCCCATGCCGAGTAATTTTTCTGCACCTACTTGGTCCAAAATTGTTCGACTGTCTACTTGGCTAGCAACCGTAAATGAAATTCGGGCAGGTATGTTAGCTTTTATTAGACCAGTAATGACGTCGACGCTTGGACGCTGAGTTGCGAGCACTAAGTGGATTCCGACAGCACGTGCTTTTTGCGCAATACGTACAATTAGCGCCTCAACATCTCGAGCTGCCATCATCATTAAATCGGCCAGCTCATCAATTACGATGACTATCGACGGCATTTGATTTTCGGCATTCACAGCGTTGTACTCGGCAATGTTACGCTTATGCTCACCGGCCAACATCCTGTAACGGCGTTCCATCTCCGAAACAGCCCATTTAAGTGCGCTGATGCATTTCTCTGGCTCCGTAATTACCGGAGTTAGCAAATGAGGGATTTCGTTGTACATACTTAGCTCGACATGCTTTGGATCAACCAAGATTAACTTCAAGTCTGAAGGCGAATTTCGATACAAGAAACTAGCAAGCAAAGAGTTTACCATGACAGATTTACCAGAAGCAGTTTGTCCAGCTATAAGTAAATGCGGCATCTTTTCTAAGTTTGCTATGATAGGCAAACCAGCAATATCCCTACCTACTACAAAACTAAGCATGCCAGTGTCTTTCTTCCACTGCTCACTATCAAGTAAACTGGCTATTCGAACCGTGGCGGCTTTTACGTTTGGCACTTCAATACCTACGGCTTTTTTACCAGGTATCGGCGCCTCGATACGTATACTTTGAGCAGCCAAACTATAAGCTAGGTTGTCATCAAGAGCGGCTATCTTACTTAACTTTACGCCCGCTGGAGGCTTGATGGTATATTGGGTCACCCTTGGACCGATGTTAACGTCCTGCATTTCTATCTCGTAGTTAAAATTCTCGAATGTTTCACGAATCGTATCAACATTTGTATTCACATCACCAGCGTCAGCTTTGTCTTGTTTTTGAATGAGTAAATTAACTGACGGTAACTGCCAATCTGGGTCAGTTACCGTAGTAAGTGCAGAATGATCGTCTTGTTTCGCTAACGATTTGGGAGCGCTGTTTTTCAGTGTTACTTTGCCGGTATGATGCTCTACTGGAACCCCTTCATTCAACTTGAATCCGCGGTCTTCATGCATCTTAAGCTCGTTCAGGTCGGTATCTGCCTCGCCTCTAGGTAGTGTGAAGCCTCGCAGAATCTCAAGCAGTGGGATGCTGAATGTCCAGCAAAATGTCACAATCATCAATATAAAAAGAAGCACCGAAGCCGGTATCTTATCTAACAATGTGAGAAGTGCCCCACCAACTACAGCACCTACAGCTCCACCAAAACCGTCGTTGTAAAGATTTGAAATTCTGTCTTTATCGGCGAACCCAGCATGAAGCCAGGCGGCACTGACGATTAATAGGCTTAGCATGCTTAATAAATTTCGAAGCGGAACAGTCTTTTCTTCATTTTTGAATTTATGAAATGCCCAATAAATTAATGCTAGCGGGACTAGATAAGCTGCTAAGCCTAAAGCTTTGTAGACCGTATCAAATAAGAAGTTAGACAAGCTGCCACCAGCCCCGAATCCGCCCATTACCAATAAAATAGCCAAAAGTAAAAGAACGACTCCTCGTGCCCCACGCCAAAACATACTTGGCTCGCGTTCTACGCGGGCTACTTTTTTTCGACTATTTCGTTTTTTCTTTTTTGCCATTGAGTTTATATTATACCGCTTATCTTAAATTAAGGGTATATCCATGTTGTAATTATAACAAACCTTAAGCGTTTTGTCAATTATTCTCGAAGATCTACAGGCAAGTTTTGTACATTATCTAGTCTTTAACTTCGTCCGGCTCAGAAACCTGAATGGCCTTGTAAAAATCAACAGCTTTCTTCATCTCGTCAACTAGCTCATAATACTCTACAGTATAAGTTTCAACAGGTTTAACAACAGTTGCTGGCTCGTTGTACTGCATAGTCAAAGTACCTTTTCGCTCATCTTCAAAGGGACTGTAATTATCCTGTTCGGAATATAGAACTCTCTCACCATTATCAATTTCATATCGAAAAAACTCAACATCATTGCCAAAATCTCTCAACAAAGCAGCATACCTAAAATTTTTGCCCACTTCCAAACTGTCGGGCCTTACTGACCTACCATCGGGAGTTAGAATAAACATTACTAAGGTATTTTTGCCACTATCTATCGTTCCATCTTGCATATCATGTAAATCGACACGAACAAGACTGGTTTTTATTTTTGCAATTCCAAAATCATCCATAGAAATTTCTTCATAAGGTGGCAATATCTCTACTGGGGTATAGTTCACGACATCTTCTCCTGATCCCGGATCGCTTGAAGTCATTAGACGCATCATATTTCTAGGTGATCCAATAAGATCAAGCAGTTTGCCAACATTGGTTGCTTCACTACTGTGGTAAGTTTTTTGACCTTCCACACGTAATCCCGCAAGATTTGAGCCTAATACACCCAGTTCTTGTGATGCCATAGCCTCATCAGTAAGTATCTGAATAGCATGGTCTTCTCTAAAAATCTTCTGATTAGGATTCATCTAAACATCTTATACTACTTACGCTTTTTTGTCAACTATATTGCACGTACTCGCTTTATCATAGAGAGGGCTCGCCCACCCGCTATGATCTCAAACTAAATTTGAATTCATAGTTCCCGCCCCGTTTTTATGAAGTTGAACTAGTACCAACTTCATAAAACGGCCATTCGTTGGCTAACGAATGGCTTTCGGGAACCGGTGCGTGGCGCCGGCTTTAGGTGGGGGAGCTTGCAGCTCGGATTTATTCCGAGCAAAATCGGGGGAGTGGGCTCCCCCTAAAACTAATCGGGACGGGCATCCTGGCCAAGAAGACTAGCGCGCATTTTGGCAAACCTTTCCTGTTGTTCGGCAGTAATCTCTTCTGCGGTCTTAACAGCAGGAGTGGCAACTTCGTTTTTTGGCTGCGAGTTGTTGTTACCATTAGCGTTTTTTACACTGTTATTGCCGACAACATTCACTACGGGTATTACAATAGGGCTTCGTTGTGTCTGCTCGTATAAGAAATGCGATATATAGTCTTTAAGTTCGGCTTTGAACCTATCGAGATCAACTCTTTTGTAGCGTTGCTGTACTGCTCGGCGCAGTTCGGCACGAAAAAGGTTCATAAGCTCTTCGCTATCGCGCATATAAATAAAACCTCTGCTGATAATGTCTGGACTGGTAAGTAACTGGCCTGTTTTCTTGTCGATCGTAAGAACAACGACTACGATTCCTTCTTCGTTGAGCATTAGTCTATCTTTGACAACTAGACCACTGACTATAGCGCCTGTCTGATCTACCAATACAGCTCCGGCAGGAGCCTCGCCAACTTCTTTATATCTTCCATCGCTGTCAAATTCTATGATTGAGCCGTTTTTTGGCAATATCACATTCTGGCGTAAGACGCCTGCTTCAATTGCAACATCACCGTGATATCTTCGATCAAGCATCCCGCCGTGGATAGGCAGTGCGTACTTTGGTCGAACCATTTCTACCATTTCTCTCAGTTCATCTCGGTTAGCGTGTCCCGATACGTGTAACGGGCCACAGCCATCTATTTCGTGGGTTGGGTGTCTGTATAACTTCACGCCAATTTCAGCTAGATCGTTACCGATTTGTTGGTAGCGAACCTCATTACCCGGAATAGGCGATGAGCTAATTACCACCGTGTCATCTGGTTTGAGTTTTATGTGTTTGTGTTCACCGATACTCATGCGCTGCAGAGCAGCATTGGGCTCACCTTGACCGCCAGTACAAACAACGACTAACTTATCGTCTGGAACATTTGGGGCCTCTCGCATTGCAACCATCATGCCTTTAGGGATCTTTAAGTTGCCTGTACGAACAGAAATTTCTGCAACTGTCATCATGCCTCGACCATCAAATGCCACTTTACGGCCAGCGGCTACAGCAGAATTAATTATCATTTGTGTCCTGTTCATATTGGTGGAGAAAAGTGCGACGAATATCCTACCTCTATCTGCTACTGCAAAGATATCGTGGAAGGACTGTTGCAGACTGTGTTCAGTCGGAGTGCGACCTTGGTTGCGTGAATTTGTGCTATCGCCCATTAGGACTAGCACATTGCCCTCTTGACCAAGTTGTTTAAGTCTTTCAATGTCTGACGGATGATGATCCAAAGGTTCGGGGTCAAGTCGGAAATCACCAGTATTCACTATTTTGCCTACAGGAGTCTCGATTATTACAGACGAACAGTCGGGAATTGAGTGGGTTATGCGTAAAAATTCTATCGCAAACGCCGGACAGATACGCTGACGCTCATGACTATCCATTTGCAGTACTACCTTTTGAGGTTTTAGATCCCAGCCTAAATTTTCGTTAATCCCATCGAACTGCTTCTGGATCATTTCTGAGCAGAATAAACTAGCCGAGAAAATTGGCGCTGGATAGTTCTTATACACGTAAGGCAAAGCTGCAATATGATCCATGTGTCCGTGAGTTATCACGTAGCCACGGATCTTGTGCTTAATACCTTCCAAATATTCGGTAGCCGGTATCGCATAATTAATTCCGGGTAAATCTACCGCCAAATCAAAACCGCAGTCTACGATAATAGCGTATTCTCCATACTCCAAAACCATCATGTTTTTCTCGCCGATGCCCTCTAGGCCGCCTAAAAATGTCACTCGTAGTTTATCTTTTGATTCCAGTGGGATGAAGTTTGCTGCATGCTGATGGTGTTTTTCAAATACATTCCATTGATCTATGCGCTTGCTAGCATCGTCTTGGTTCCGTCTACCGGCTCTTAAAGCCTCACCCCTAGAGACACTTCTAGATTGGTCCGAAGTCTTCGGGCGAGCTTTGGAGGGCAGATTTTGCTGACTTTTGCCTTGTCCATTTGTATTACTGTTTTTATTATTCATATTATTTCCTCTTTTCTTTCTATTTAGAGATAAATTAATTTTTTGATTCAATTTCTTTTAGCAGCTTTGGGATCACAGAAAAATCTTCAAGTAGAGTATTTCTTAGCCCTCCGTTATATAGGGCTGCTGCTGGATGATATAGAGGCAAAATTACTAGTTTTGTCTCTATATTTTCTATCAGCACCATGATGCGTTTTGGTTGCCCGTGATCACCGCTCATATAAAGATCAGGCAAAAATGCCAATCCGCTATGCCTGCCTAATGTAACTATAATCTTAGGAGCGATAATTGCGATTTGCTTTATTAAATAAGGCAGAAAAGCTAGTTTTTCTTCAGTTGACGGATCGCGGTTGTTAGGGGGGCGGTACTTAACTATATTTGTAATGTATATATCCTCCCTCTTCATACCTATGCTTGCAAGCATTTCATTTAAGAACTTCCCTGCCGCCCCTACAAAAGGTATACCTTGCTCATCTTCATTCTTACCGGGCGCTTCGCCGATAAATAAAAGTTCCGAGTCCGGATTACCGTCACCAAAGACTAGCTGACTAGCGCCAGCCGCTAGTTCTGGTGATGGGTTATCCGCCACGATTTTATCTTTAAGATTTTCTAATTCTTCTAGTTTTGACATTATTTTCTAAGTATCAATTTGTATAGCGACCTAAGAGTTAAATACATAACCGCAAAAGTCGGGAAGTACCATATCATGCCTCTGTCGATAGCAATTGACGCCAGTGCGTAAGAAACGATGACGCCAACCACGAAGATTACTAAGTTTTTTTGAGTATTGTTGACTTGTTTGATTTCGACTTTCGCCATTTTTTACTCCTTATTTTTAGCTGCTTTCATACTAAGATTATTACGTCCCTTTTCATCAATAGCCATAAGTTTTACAGATACGGTGTCACCTACTTTAACAATGTCGCCCGGCTTTTCGACTCGCTCATCACTCATTTCACTAACATGTACTAGGCCCTCGTGGCCAGGCATAAATTCTACGAATGCGCCGAAATCTAGAACACTAACAACTCGTGAGTTTTCGTAAATCTTACCGACTTCAGGCTCTTCAACCAATGCTTTGATCCAGGTAAGTGCCTTCTCGATCGATTCGGTATCGATGGCCGATACTGTCACTAGACCTGTATCTTTAATGTCGATTTGAGCGCCGGTTTCTTTTGTAATCCTATTAATTGTCTCACCGCCCTTACCAATAATCGCACCTATCTTTTCGGGGTTAATCATTAGCTTCTCTATTCGTGGAGCGTATGGGCTAAGAGCTGTTCGTGGTCGATCAAGCGTAGTTAACATGTGTTCCAAAATTGCATTTCGGCCATCACGACCTTGTAGCAAGGCCTTACTAAGAATTTCTATTGGCAGGCCGTGGACCTTCATGTCCATCTGAAGCGCTGTGATTCCTTTTTTGGTACCGGCAGTCTTGAAGTCCATATCTCCGGCAAAATCCTCGGCATCGGCGATGTCGCTCATTACATAAGGCGTGTCTCCGTCCATCATTAATCCCATGGCAATTCCCGATACAGGTGCTTTCAAAGGTACTCCTGCATCCATCAATGCTAAACATGATGAACAGGTAGCGGCCATACTGGTGCTACCGTTTTGACTCATAATTTCGGTTACCGAACGAATTGTGTATGGAAAATCTTCTTCACTAGGTAAAACGGCTGTAAGTGCGCGTTCGGCCAAGTATCCGTGACCGATTTCTCGGCGTCCAGGACTACCTAAGCGCTTTACTTCACCGACTGTAAAGCCTGGTGCGTTGTAATGGTGCATAAAGCGTCGTTCGCCACTATCGACTTCCATAGAATCAACCATCTGCGCGTAGCTTAGCGGAGCGAGCGTAACGATGTTCATTCCTTGTGTAACGCCACGAGTAAATAAGCTCGAGCCGTGAGTTCTAGGTAAGATGCCGACTTCGCTGCTCAATTGTCGGATTTCGTTCAGCTTACGGCCGTCAGGACGCGTCTGCGACTCTACAATGCCCTTGCGGACATCTTTGTGAAGCGCCATTGTAAACGCCTCTTCATATTCGCCCTTAAGATTGTCGTAATCTTCGCCGTGTTTTTCGATCATAGCCGCGTGGAACTCGGCTTTCAAAACAGCAATCATTTCATTTCGTTCAGGATAAGGTTTGTGCAGGTCTTCCCCGAGTTTGCCGTGCATCCACTTGTCAACATCGGTCTGAATTTCTTCGTTTGGCATGACAAGTGTGTATTCAAGCTTTTCAGGCGCTAGCTTCTTGGCTAATTCCTTCTGAACCTCTAGCGCAGGCTGCATCTGCTTAACTGCCCATTCGATAGCTTCTAATACTTTTTCTTCGGGTACTTCGTTAGCGCCAGCCTCAACCATCATAACTCCAC
>JALYSF010000038.1:6054-8189 GCA_030854905.1 bacterium | reverse complement strand
CAGGGCAGAATATAAAGCCGCGGCAGTCTTATCGAAAAGCACTAAAGTTTGCTCAGATACAGCTTTTATCTTGCTAGTAGGCCAGATCACCTGTTGAGAAAGCTGAAGCTTGGTCAAGATGGTTTGGCTGAGCTCCATAGCGTCGATTGCAGCGGTTTTTCGGTGCTTACATGCTTCATATATGCTGGAGAAGAATATCGCCCAACTAAAAGGCTCTAATTGACCCGAAGATTTTCTAACTCTATATGCCGATTCAAAATCTACGGATTCAAGCGTTGTCCATTGTCCCTTACAATCTTGGCAAACTCTCCGGCGCCAAGTCCTTAAACCTTTAGAGGTCTTACGAGAATTACTTATCTTGGTCGGTCCATCACAATAAATACATATCATGACTACATATTGACATAACGCTAATGTTTTTACCAGTGGATAAGCATAACAATATTGTGGAAAGTAGTCATATGAGTGTAGCGAACCAATACTTTAGCATTTGCTTTAGGTGGAGAGTACTATTTTTGGATTTACTCCAATAATAAAGTTAGGAACTATAAGTATGCCCGTTAGGGATACCGTTTTTAAGGTAGCTAATACCTTAAAAAGCGGGGGAGGAGTTTATTTTATTAATTTATTTAAGAAAATAAAACGGAGGGGCAAGCCCCTCCTTTAATATCCCACCTGTTAACGACCTCGACGAATACGTCGTGCCGGCCCGACTGATCCAAGTTCTTCGTAGAAGAGTTTGAATACGTCAAGCGAGCTTGCGTTACTGATACGCGTACCTCACATTAACCTGCTTATGTTAACATACAAGGGTAATAATGTCAATACTTATGGTATTATGTACCTCTGATGAGCAAAGCAAAATTTACAACTTTAAGGCAAGTAGGTAAGTATGGTCGAGAAGGCTATTTTGATACCAGGCGTGGCCGCGTAATGACTCCAACATTCATGCCGGACGGCACCAGGGGAGTCGTAAAAACTTTAACCGCTGAGCAGGTTAAGGCTACTGGCGTGAACGTAGTTCTAGCTAATACATACCATCTGCATTTGCAGCCTGGCGAAGAAACCGTGGCCAGCTTAGGGGGTTTGCATGAGTTTGGCAAATGGCAGGGGCCTATCCTTACCGACAGCGGTGGGTTCCAAGTTTTTAGTCTTGGAAAACACACAAAAATTTCAGAGGAGGGCGTAACTTTCAAAGACCCAGTTACGGGCGATAAACATACTATTACTCCCGAGAGCTCAATGCAAATTCAGCTAAAGTTAGGAAGTGATATGTTCGTGGCGTTTGATCATCTAATTGGCATGGATGATGCGTCTGCTGCTGATACTAAGGACGCGTTTGATCGTACGCATCGCTGGCTTGAGCGCTGCGTAACTGAGTTTAAAAAACTCACCAAAAACATGACTGCAGCTGAAAGACCGCTACTGTTTGGAGTAGTTCAGGGAGGCCTAGACCTTAATCTGCGCGAAAAAAGCTTGGAAGTCGTGCAGTCAACAGATGTCGATGGCATAGCTATCGGAGGGTTAAGCGTCGGCGAACCTCAGGCCGATATGTTTCGAGTTCTAGAGCATCTGGCCCCTTTGTATGATGATTTACGACCAAGATTCTTATTAGGTGTTGGCGCGCCAGCCGATTTACGATTTGCCTATAGCCGTGGAATCGATATGGCTGACTGTGTAATGCCGACTAGAAATGCCCGTCACGCTACTGTCTGGGCCCGCAAGCCATGCACCTGCGAAAGCAAGCCTGGCAAAGCCAGTCTTTCTAGCGCATCTCGGCCTATTTTCGCCCCTGATTCTTTACGCTCCTCGCTCACCGTACCGTCTGTACGGCTCGCTAAAGGTGCGCAGAACAGCGACGAAACTAGTCTCGAGTGCAAGACTTGCGGCTCCGCGAGATATGTAGATGAGCGATTACACCTAACCAACGAAAAGTTTGCAAAAGACCCCGATGTTATTGATCCGGGATGCGACTGTTATACATGTGCAAACGGCTACAGCAAAGGATTTCTGCGTCATCAGTTCAAAGTAGGCGAACCATTGGCTGGAAGTTTAGCTAGCATACATAATCTTCGCTACTTAACGCGGATTTGCGAAGACCTAAGGTAATTGCATTTAGGTGTGAACTGAGGTAT
>JALYSF010000038.1:0-6020 GCA_030854905.1 bacterium | reverse complement strand
CTGTTAGCTTGGGCGATTAGCTCATTTGGCTAGAGCGCCACATTGACGTTGTGGAGGTGAAAGGTTCGAATCCTTTATCGCCCACCAAGCTAAATATTCACCCGAAAGGGTGATTTTTATTTATCATTACCCATCCTGTGATATAAAAGTATAAGCGCTAGCACTATCCTGCACGTGGATAAAATGTGGGAGAAATCGGGCTGTGGAAAACTTTGTAAAAAAGTACTAGCACTATGCGGTTAGGCAGTGTATACTTTTTTGTAGGTTGTGTTTTGGGAGATAAGTAACTAAGACGTCGGGCTTCTTTGCGAGAGAGTCGGACGTCTTTTTATTTGATGAATTGTGAAGATTGAGCTAATCTATAGATAAGCATGGATGCGGAATCACCAACCGTGGAGCTTCGTGGGATTAGATTGTAGGCGTACGATAACGCAAATGAGAAGAGGAACTGATTTCGGTGGAACCTCCGCTATCCGGCGGACCGAAACACGCTATTTATGGCGTGTTTTTATAATTTAACGATCAGTTGAATTATATGTTGAACCCGAGAAAACAATCCTAACAAAATAGTTTTCTCGGCGTGAAGCTATATTTTAAGTGCAGGAAGGGCAAATCAATGGCAGATCCAACAGAAGACAATATTTACGCGATGAGGCATTCTATGGCACACATCATGGCAACCGCCGTTACTAAGCTTTGGCCTGATGTCCGCTTAGGCGTTGGCCCGGTAGTCGAGAACGGCTTTTACTATGACGTGGATATCCCAAATGTGACTATTAGTGAAGATGATTTTGCCCGAATTGAGACTGAAATGAAAAACGTGATAGCTGCCAAGCAGCCTTTCGTGAAGATGATGAAGCCAGTAGACGACGCGCTTGCCTGGGCTGAGGAGGCAAAACAGCCGTACAAGGTCGAGCTGCTTAATGATTTGAAACGAGAGGGAACTACTATTGCCAAAGATTTGGACATGGCGTTAATGGGTCTGCCGGCCGGAATTGGCGGTACTACATCTGCTAAGACTTTAACCGAAGTAAGTTTTTATCAGAACGGCGACTTTACAGACTTATGTCGCGGACCGCATGTCGAGTCTACAGATAAGGTTGGGGCATTTAAACTGATGCGGGTAGCCGGTGCGTATTGGCGCGGCAAAGATACCAACCCCCAGATGCAGAGACTATATGGAGTGGCTTTTGAAACTGAAAAGGAACTAAGGCAGTACTTGAATATGCTCGAAGAGGCAAGGAAACGTGATCACCGTAAGCTTGGTAATGATCTGGATCTGTTTGTCTTTTCAGATCTTGTTGGGCAGGGGTTGCCGCTGTGGACTCCAAAAGGGACAACGCTAAAAAATGAACTCGATAGGTTTGTTCAGGAGCTTCGTGAGGAGGCTGGTTTCCAGCAGGTCTCAATACCTCACATCACGAAGAAAGAGTTATACGAGACGAGTGGTCATTGGGATAAGTTCAAGGATGAGCTATTTCGTATCAACACCCGCGAGGAGCATGAATTTGCGATGAAACCAATGAATTGCCCGCACCACACTCAGATATATGCATCGCGACCAAGAAGCTACCGTGATTTGCCGATCCGATACCGAGACACCACCATGGTGTATCGTGATGAGCAGAGTGGCGAATTAGGCGGACTTAGCCGCGTAAGAGCGATTACCCAAGACGATGCGCATATGTTCTGTCGGAAGAACCAGGTTGAAGCTGAAGCACGCAACTTATGGCATATTATCGAAACGTTTTATAGCGTATGTGGGTTCGAGCAGTTCCGAACAAGACTTTCGACCCATGATCCAGATAACATGGGTGCGTATCTTGGAAACGAGTCTGATTGGGATGAAACAGTTGGTCAGCTTAGGGGTATCATCGAGAGTAAAGTAGGTGATGATTACGCAGAAGGTATTGGCGAAGCCGCTTTCTACGGTCCGAAGATAGATTTTATGGCGAAGGACGCTATTGGGCGCGAGCATCAACTTGCGACAATTCAGCTCGATTTCAACATGCCAGAGCGGTTTAACCTGACATGCACAAACGAAGAAGGCGCCGAAGAGAGAGTTGTTATGCTCCACTGCGCGGTTATGGGGTCGCATGAACGTTTTCTTAGTGTATACATCGAACATACTGGCGGTAAATTCCCATTATGGTGCGCACCAGAACAGCTGAGAGTAATAACCGTAAACCAGACAGAAGAAATAGCTGGTTTTGCCGCCAAACTGGTAGCCGATGCGCGTGAGCGTGGGGTTAGGGCGGTATTGGATAATTCCAGCGAATCTGTTGGTAAGAAAATCCGCGAGGCTGAAGTCTGGAAGGTGCCATATACCGTCGTAATCGGAGAGAAAGAGATGCAAAGTGGAGAAGTAACTCCGCGAGTAAGATCAGACTTAGCTCTACCAGACCGCAAAGAGGTGTCCTACCCAGTAGAAAACTTCATTAAAAGTGTTAAGAACGAGTCCAAAGCCCGCGTTTCTCACGCCTCCCTATAAGAAGGAGGGGCTCGCCCCTCCGACTTGAATCCAAAATAAATTTGTATTCAAGTCGCCACCCCCTAAAGCCGGCGCCTAAAGCACCGGTTCGCTAAAGCTCAGATTTAAGATAAAATCATATAGAAGGAATGGTTTACCGTGAGTAAGAAGATTATTGCAGTTGATATTGACGATACGATCGTACAGAATATCGAGGCATTTAGAATTAAGGCAAACGAGTATAGTAACTCTGATTTGACACCAGAAGATTATAAGATCGACGGTGAGTATTGGGACTATCATACTAAGGTTTGGGAGCAGCATGGTTTAACTGGCAAACTGGATGCGGTAGAAATCTACGAAGACTTGCATAGTAATCAGTCCTTAATACCGTTATTGCCGGGTGCAGAATTTGCAATCAATGAATTAATGAAAAAATATCAAATTGTACTGATAACGGCCCGAGATATTAAATGGGAGCAGGCCACAAAAGAGTGGCTAACAGAAAAATTTGGCGACAAAGCCCCTAATTTATATTTTAGCCTTGCCCATAGAGACTCGTCTCATAAAACTAAAGGTCAGATTTGCAAGGAATTAGGGGCAAAATGGCTCATTGACGACAATATTGATCACTGCGTTAAAGCTTTAGAAGAAGAGATAACGCCTATCCTCTTTGGTGACTACGGCTGGCAGTACAATGCTCCTTATAAACTAACTAGATGTCGTGATTGGCAGTCGGTACTGGATTATTTTGAAAATGAGCAATCAGCTAAAGTCTGATTTTAAGACTCGGGTAGAAGCTCTTGTTAAGCAGATACCAAATGGTCGAGTCATGACATACGGTCAGATTGCGGCCTTATGTGGAAACGCGCGGGCGGCCAGAATAGTCGGAGGCATTGCACACTTTAGCAACCCCGATCTTCCTTGGCAGCGGGTTGTGAATAAAAAGGGTGGTCTGGCTGCAGGATATCCTGGGGGTCGCATAGCGCATAAGGAGCATCTGGAGGCCGAGGGCGTAGATGTTTTCGGGAAATCAGATAATAATTTTGTTAATGTAGAAATGTTAATATGGTCACCATATGATGAGAGTTAATAGTAACAATCTGCTTGCCGTAGTTGGCCCAACTGGAGGCGGAAAATCGGCGCTAGCACTCGCACTGGCTGAGCGCTTAAACGGTGAAATTATTTGCGCTGATAGTAGGACAGTCTACAAGGGCTTAGATATCGGCACGGCAAAACCTACTAAAGATGAACTAAACAGGGTAGTTCATTATGGGTTAAATTTAATATATCCAGATCAGCGGTTTTCAGCAGGAGATTTCCAGAAAATGTCGAAGGGCTGGGTCGCCGATATCCAAAAACGCGGCAAGCTGCCTATTGTAGTCGGGGGAACCGGTTTGTATGTTGATGCGCTGCTTTATAATTATAGTTTTTCGTCCTCTGGGCAGCCAAGAGACACTAAAAACCCCCGGCATCTAAGCAAATTAATAAAAGTCAAAAAAGATAAACTATCAGCCCAGTCAACAGTAATTGGCTTAGACCTGGGCAAAATTGTGCTCGAGAAGAAACTTATTGAACGATTGCAGGTCATGAAAAAAACAGGAGTCGTAGAAGAGGCGCGTTGGCTTTTCGATACATTCGGTCGAGACTGTCCTGGCGCTAGCGGCAATATTTATCGTTCATTATTACCATTTTTTGATGGCACAAAATCTATAGATGAGTGCTTTGATGAATGTCTTAGGTTGGATTTGCAGCTCGCTAAACGTCAAAGAACTTGGTTCAAGCGCAATCCCGACATTTACTGGTTCGAAGATTCACCTTCAGCTCTGGCATTTATAGAGAACTGAGTTTTCACAAAAATTTTTGTTCAGTGTGGATTTTACATGCAAGGGTTGAACCGTTATTTGATACAATGAGTGCATTAAGAGGTGAGTAAAGTGATTGAACAGTTATTTGGGTCGAAGACGAGGGTAAAGCTTTTATATCTGTTTTATGGCAACCCAGACAGGTCATTTTATGTACGAGAAATTACTCGTAAAATCGACGAACAAATTAACTCAGTGCGCCGCGAACTGTCTAATTTATTGAATATAGGTCTTATAAGCTCAGACAATTCCAACAATCGCTTGTACTATCAAGTGAACAAAAATTACGAGTTTTACAAACCGCTAAACCAGATTTTCGGCACTGCAGTGGCGGAGCCGTCTACCGAGGATTCAGTACCCGTTACTGAGGAGCTAGTGGAAGAATTGGCAGCTGTAACTACAACTAGCAATGACGCACGTAAGTGGAAGCAGATTGGTAACATAGATGCCGTAATCTACACCGGCAGATTGACTCGTGACGAAATAGTAAATATTGATATTGTTGTCGTCGGCGATGCAAATCCTACCCAGCTGGATAACCTAGTAGCAGATATGGAAAAGACTGAAGGCACGGAACTAAGATACGCAGTATTTGACTCGGAAGAGGCAAAATACCGTGGACAAGTACGTGACAGATTCTGGAGTCAACTCCATACGGCTAAGAAACAAGTCATTTTTGATAAGCATAATCTGTTTGATAAGTAGAAGGGGAGTAATATGGAAATTGAATATTTTGGTGCAAATACGTTGAGGTTGTCGACTAAAACCACAAGTTTTATTGTAGATGACACGCTTATTAATCAGGGAAAGAAATCAATAACCAAAAGTGATAGCGTCAGCCTGCAGACCGACAAATCTATCCTAGTTGTGGAAGGCGCGAGGCTGCTACTTAATGCTCCAGGTGAGTTTGAAGTAGGTGAAGTATCTGTAAAAGCAACTGCTGTGCGAGGCCATCGTGACGAGGCAAATGAACGGACCGCTACTATCTTTCAACTGCAAACGGCTGATGGAACAGTCGTAGTAATTGGCCATGTCCATCCCGATGTAACTGATGCTCAAGTAGAGCAAATTGGTCATGCAGATGTGTTGATTGTACCTGTTGGCGGTCACGGATTTACTTTGGACCCAGAGGGAGCGCTAAAAGTTATCAAGAAATTGTCACCAAGCGTTGTAATTCCTACATACTATGAAGTCACTGGAATTAATACCGAAATGCCACAGTTAAAGCTCGAAGACGCACTAACGCAACTTGCATTGCCCGCAGATGAACCAGTGGTTAGTCTTAAGCTCAAGGGAACTGACTTTACCAGTGATCAAACAAAAGTAGTTGTACTAACCCCTAAAAGTTAGCTTCTATTTTGCAAAGCACCCCACAGGGCGCTCTATTGCGCCCTACTTTCTTGGATTGGCAAGAAAGTAGGCAAAGAACCAACCCGCTGTGCATTGGTCTGCCAGGTCATTGTTGTCACAATCAGGCTTGCCTGCAGAACTCGCACTTTTAGTGCTACCAGCACTAAAAGCACTCAGACAGCTTCGGCAATCAAATACGCCTGATTCACACAACAATGACTTGGTAGCCCAAAGAGCGGGCTCCCGCTCAAGCAGCAACTAGCTGCATAGAAGCGGTGGGTCTGGGCATCAAACCCTGAAGTCTGATTAGTGAGTGTCATAAGCACAATTTATAG
>JALYSF010000037.1 GCA_030854905.1 bacterium | reverse complement strand
GTGTAGGTTTGTCTTCCTCGATGTCATTAAGCCCATGCTTTTCCGCGTATTTTGCGCGAGTTATTGGCTTAGCCTTGCCGTCCTCACCGACTTCATAGGTGTGGCCGCCCAAAAACTGCCCAGAATTGCCGCTTTCGCGCACAAAATCAGGGTCAAATTTGGCATGAATCAGATTTGAATAATCGCCTGTAGCCTTTACGCCGTCATTACGGAGAGTTTTTGCCTTAGAATCTGAAGAGGAGCTTTCCACATCTGGAATATTAACAGACTCCACGCCTCCAACTAATTGAAGTTGGGGTTTAGTTGTTTCATGTGGGCTTGTTCCGGCTCGTTCTGGGCTTGACATAATAAGTTATAGTTCCTAGTTAATTATTTTTGTGTTTTTGTTATTTACTAGCATATTGTAGCAAAAAGCTTATGATTTGTCAACAACTGCGTAACATTATTTACTTATTTACAAATACATAAAACATAATGTACTGATATATTAATAGGATGATTGTTTTAGGGATAGAGACGAGTTGTGACGAGACAGCCGTAGGGATTGTCGAGGATGGACGGATCTTGCACGCTAACGCTGTACTGTCAAGCATGGACTTACACGCAGCTTACGGAGGCGTGGTGCCTGAAATCGCCGCACGCAGCCATATTGAAGCGATGCAGCCTGTCTTGGATCAGGCTTTTGCGCAGGCAAAAATAAGCTGGGAAGATATAGATGCGATAGCAGTTACATTTGGTGCTGGGCTTGGGGGCTCGCTACTCGTAGGGGTCATGACAGCCCGAACATTATCAATAACTAAAAATAAGCCACTTTATGCCTGCAACCACGTTGAAGCGCATGTATACGCAAATTTCCTAACTGAAATTGGGCGAACGGCGAACGGCGAACGGCGAACTGAGGAAAATTATCATCGTTCATCATTCATCGTTCATCGTTCAAAAGATCAACACGCTCACCTACAAGATTATGTTTTGCCTGAATCGGCCCCGCTCTTCCCCGCTCTTGCTCTTGTAGTCAGCGGCGGGCATAGCCAGTTGGTATTGTTCAGAGATCATTTCGATTACACCTTGCTTGGACAGACACGCGACGATGCTATCGGCGAGGCTTTTGACAAGGTTGCAAAAATTACCGGCCTTCCCTATCCTGGCGGTCCGAGCGTTGGAGCAAAAGCCCTTGAAGGTAATTCAAAAGCATTCTCTTTACCTAAAGCCAAACTAGAAACTGGATCTGACGCTTTAAGTAAGCTCAGGGCTCTGAACGGCGAACGGCGAACGGCGAACGGCGAAACTGGCTCACCGTTCACCATTCAACGTTCACCGTTCCCAAAAAGTTATGACTTTTCGTTCTCTGGGCTCAAGACGGCCGTTTTAAGACAAGCACAAGCTTTATGTGGCCAGGACTTCACTTTTCCTAGCCATAAGCTTCCTGACAGCCTCTCCGAGCCTCAGAAAGCCGATATTGCAGCCGTGTTCCAGCGTGTAGCTATAGAAACAGTGGTTGATAAGACTATTCAGGCTTATGAAGAGTTCCAGCCCGCATCAGTAGTTATTGCAGGAGGAGTCGCTGCCAGCCCCGAACTTAGGCGTCAACTTAAAGAAAGATTACCAATCGATATTTATTACCAAGACCCCAAACTATGCACTGATAATGGTGCCATGATTGCCACTCTTGGTTGCTATAAAGCTACACTCGGCCAACCTGCAGCAGACCCCTACTCACTCGAAATCGAACCAAATTTATCTATGTAACGTTGTGTAAGGTACAACGATACTACAGAGGTGGTTGAGAGTATTGACTTAATGTGATATGCTTATGTTTGAAAACAAAAAGTCGTACTAGTCACAAGACAATGTGGCATGCACTTTCGGGAAACAAACCTAAACACAACCGGACAATAGACCAACACGTCTCCTCCACGAAGGAAGGCTAGTGTTGGTTATTGTCTTTTCATGTGAAACATATAGGAAGGGCCTGCCCCTCCACTGCGATTTTGAATTTAATTCAAAAGCTTGTTCCACTCCCTAAAGCCAATGCAGCGCATTGGTTCACTAACGTTCATTTAGGAGGGGTTTGCCCTTCCCTGTGTATTTTCAAACTAAATTTGAAATGTTTAATTATCTATCTAGGGTTAGTACCTAAGAACAAGTTCACCCAACCCTCTGCCTCTCGAATCCGGATATCCTAATCTGTTATAATTTGTTAGTTATGGAGTTACCAAAAACATATATTCCTTCTGATTTTGAATCTGATATATATGCGTTATGGGAAAAATCTGGTGCTTTTGAGCCTTCAGAGCACGGTGACCCCTACTGTATAGTCATGCCTCCGCCTAATGCAAACGCCGGCTTGCACATCGGCCACAGCCTTATGTTGGCAGTAGAAGATGTTTTGGCACGTTATCATCGTTCAAGAGGAAAGTCTGTTCTGTGGCTGCCCGGCGCCGATCATGCTGGGTTCGAAACCCAAGTAGTTTACGAGAAACATCTTAATAAACAGGATAAAAGTAGATTTGATTTTTCACGTGATGAACTTTATGAGCAGATTTTTGAGTTTGTAAACGGGAATAAAGAGAATTTCTTCAGTATATTCCGAACTCTCGGTAGTAGCTGTGACTGGAGCAGGTTTACCTTTACCCTCGACAGTAAAATCATAGATACCTCGTATTCAACTTTCAAAAAGATGTGGGACGATGGACTAATTTACAGAGGCGAAAGGCTAGTTAATTACTGCACTTTTCACCGTACAGGCTTTGCAGATATCGAAGTCGATTATGAAACTGTTAAGACGCCGTTATATTACATAAAATACGGCCCTTTTACACTTGCAACTACTAGGCCAGAGACAAAGTTCGGTGATACCGGAGTTGCGGTGCACCCGGATGACGAACGTTACAAAGAGTGGATCGGCAAGACAATATCTGTTGACGGAGTTAACGGGCGATTTGAGGTCAGGGTAGTTGCCGATGAAATGGTCGATCCGCAATTTGGAACAGGGGTGGTAAAGGTAACTCCGGCTCATAGTTTTGACGATTGGGAAGTGGCACAGAGGCATAATTTGGCACCAGTACGGGTTATAAATCACGACGGAACTATGAATCATCATGCTGGTGAATTTAGCGGACTTACCGTTGTTGAAGCTAGAAAAGCCGTAGCTTCTAAAATGGAAGAAATGGGTCTTATAGAGAAAGTCGACAGTGATTACGAGACGCGAATCGGTAAGTGTTATAAATGCGGCACGGTCATAGAACCGATGCTCCTCGATCAGTGGTTTATAGATATGAAGAAGTTGGCAGCACCGGCTGTAGAAAAGCTGGAGCAGGGAAGTATTAAGTTTTACCCCGCACAGAAGCGCGACCAAGTAGTTAATTACCTCAAAAACGTAAAAGATTGGAATATAAGCCGTCAGATTGCCTGGGGTATTCCGATACCTGCTTTTCAGAATGTCGATGATAAGGACGAGTGGATATTTGATGAGCGGGTGAATGAAGAAATAATAGAAGTAGATGGCAAAAACTACCGCCGTGACCCGGACGTATTTGACACTTGGTTCTCGAGTGGGCAGTGGCCTTTTGCGACGTTAGGGTATCCCGACAGCGAAGATTACAGCAAGTTCTATCCAAATGCCATCATGGAAACTGGACAAGACATTTTGTATCAATGGGTAGCCCGTATGATTTGCCTGGGCATTTATATAACAGGAAAAATTCCTTTTAAGGACGTATATTTGCACGGTATGGTGCGGAGCGAAGACGGTCGCAAAATGAGTAAGAGTTTAGGTAATGTTGTTGATCCAAAAATGTACCTAGATGAATACGGAAGTGATGCCCTCCGGATGGGCATGATTTCAGGGCGTAGCGCAGGATTAAGTGCGGCTTTCTCTCCTGCCAAAATAGTTGCCGGGCGAAACTTCTGCAACAAACTTTGGAATATCGCCAGGTTTGTCGAGCAGAAAGTGGGCGAATCTACGCCAAATCTATCTGTCAAGCCATCAACAGAAGCCGATCACTGGATGTTGAGTAAAATACAACAATCTTATGAAGCTGTGGAGCGTCTTTTAGAGGATTATCGGTTTAGCGAAGCGTATGACAATGTTTACCATCTGGTATGGGATGATTTTGCCGATTGGTACTTGGAATCTAGCAAAGGGCAGGGAAGTGCGGATTTTCTGGCCGCGCTACTAGAATCAATTTTAGTTCTAGTGCATCCTTTCGCGCCTTTTGTAACAGAGACAATATGGCAGAACTTGAGCTGGCAAGATGGGGTATTGGCAGCAAAGCAATGGCCAAAACTGCACAAAGCCGACAAAGCATTAGCCGAACAATTTGAACAGAGTAAGCAAATAATTTCTGAGATTCGGACAATAGTATCAACGCTACAGCTTAAGAAAGTAACTTTGTATCACCAAGATAGTAGAATTGTGACCGAAAGTAACGACTTACTGATGAAATTGGCGCCAATCAAGGAGATAATTCAGGTTAGCGACGGGGCAGGGCTATACCTTAGCAATACCAAGGATAAAATGTGGCTTGGAATAGATCATAATACGGCTACTCGTTATAGCCAGAAGCTTCAAGAGGATATTGAGACCGCAAAAACTACCATTAAAAATCTTGAAGTAAGATTATCAAACGAGGGCTATGTGGCGCGAGCTCCTAAGGAACTGGTGCGAGAGTCAAAAGAGCAACTTGAGGCCGCTAAAAACGGCTTAGAAACGCTCACAAACGAATTTAGTCGGTATTCCGAGCTTTAATATTTCAGCCGGAATAAATGATAAGTGTTTTAAGATAATACTTGTTTTATGCGGGCAATTGATTCTTCGGGGTTATAGTCGTCGAACCACATGACCTTCCAGCCAAGGTGTTCGGCAGCCATTAGGTTGGCTCTTGAGTCGTCTACAAATAGGATTTCACTGGGCTCAACACCGGCTAAACCTTGTGCTAGCTCATAAATTTTCGGCTCCGGTTTGATAGCCCCCACCTCTGAGCTATCTACTACGGCTGCATAATCTGCTGCAGGGATGGAGCCATTTTGGATCATCGCCTCAATGTATCCAGGCATAATGTTGCTCAGTAGCCCTACACCTACACGACTTGAAGCCCAATCAACTAGTTCTGTCATTCCCTTGATAGGTTCGATCGCCCGTAGGTAGTAATTGAGCCAATTAAGGTCTGGTTTGCCTGTTAGTTGAGCTAGGATCGTATTAAAATCTTCGACAGTCATTTCACCGCGACAAACGGCATCATTGTAGTGCCAGAAAGTCGACTCGATCTGATCGCTTGGTACGCCCGTCTCGTCGGCCAAATAACCGAAAGCTCTGTGGAAAAAGCCGACTAGGCAGCCGTTGATATCTAAATAAAGGAATTTTAGTTTTTGCTTTTCGGGAGTCTGAACAGAAGGTTTGATGCCGAGTATCGAATCCAAAGAAGTATTTAGGCATTCCGACAGGCGCTGAATAGTAAAAACAGATGGAGATTTGATGGCGCCACGTTCAATTTTGGCTAAGGTAGAATAGGATAAATCGGCGGCTTGAGACAACTGCTGCTGGGTCATATTTGCAGCTTGGCGTGCTTGTTGAAGCTTTTTGCCTAAACCCACCTCATCTATAGACATAGCCATATGTTACCAATTATTTGAGCGCTTTGCTAGGGTAAACTAGCAATAAATGGCTATTACTCAATAAGACTAGCGATGCTAAATATAACGAAAAAAATTAAGACAGCGGAGATCGAAGCGGCAATTAAAGCTGTGCGATTATTGCCTCCGCCGGTTCGTCTGGCGAACCAGCTGTAAATCCAGGTACCTGTGGCAACAGAAAATATCAAACATATAAGCCATATTGGCATATTTACTCCTTAATTCTTAACTTATCGGCAATTGCAGCGAGTTCATCATGGCTAGGATCAACTTTCGAGTCAGTGTGCCCATTGAACTCATCAGAAGTATCAAAAGGGAAAACAACTACATGTGCGTGGTTGTTGACATCTAGGCCCTCGATTCTCACACCGACCCGCTTCTTATTTGGGTATACGCTACGGAGCTTGGTACCTATCTTTTGAACAGTAGCCATGAGGGCAAGGTATTCATCGCTTTCTAAATCCCAGACAAAATTAATCTGTGTTTTGGGAACTACAACAGTTTGGCCTGTTTCAAACGGATGGATATCCAGAAAGGCTAGAGTATTATCATCCTCATAAATCTTATGGCAGGGGATCTCGCCCTTGATAATTTTGGTAAATATAGAGTCTTCCATTTGCTTTCAGTATAAAGTAATCGAGAAACTTGCATATCATCGAATTAAAAAACCATCGATAAACGATGATTTAATAATTTGGCGGAGGAGGAGAGATTATAGCTTCGGTAGAAACCTCTTCATATAATCCGCCCGTTTTGTCCGATTGAAATCGGACGGGGGATTATCGAACTTTCTCGCTTATTAGAAATTGCAAACAATTTCTATGCTCGAGTTCAAATCTCTCATCGAATTAAAAAACCATCGATAAACGATGATTTAATAATTTGGCGGAGGAGGAGAGATTCGAACTCTCGCGAGGACTTTCGCCCCCCTAACGATTTAGCAAACCGTCCCCTTCAGCCACTTGGGTACTCCTCCGTCGTAGGCACGTAATGGCGCTTGCGCCAGAAGTGTCGACGAAACAAGTTCGCTAACCACTTCAGTCGCCCCCGCCAAGTTGCCTCCTGTCGAATCCGCGAATCCTCTCGCGAACTCGGATGGCTACAATAACAATGTACAAAATGCCTTATTATCGTAGCGTATCTGTTAATATTTGCCAATCATATAATTTGCCTTCCTAATATTAGTGATACAATATGCTTATGGAAAAGGGTGAAGATAACTCAGAGGCGACTTTTTATCATCCAGATAATGAAACTGCAGAAAATTACGATAATCTGCAGTCATCAGACGCGGCTTCGGATTATGGCGTGCAACCAGCCAACACGAGCGATGGCATGAAGTGGACTGCATCTGAATATATCGCGCATCAAAAAACGGCAGGCTGGTTTATTGCACTTGGCGCAGGTTCGGCAGTGTTGGGTCTAATTGTCTTTTTGGCGACAAAAAGTATATTTTCGGCGCTAACTATCATCTTAGTTTGTTTATGTATTGCAGTTATGGGCGCCAGAAAACCGCAGAACATTGAATATTCGCTTGATGAAAGAGGCGTCGGCGTCGGTGAAAAAGGCTACCCTTACAGTCAGTTCAAATCGTTTTCGGTAGTTGAAGAAGGTGCAATCAGCTGCATTTGGCTAAGATCTTTGAAGCGTTATCAGCCGACTGTCGCGATGTACTTTGCGCCCGAAGATGAAGGCCGAATCATTGATTATCTTAGCAGTTTCTTGCCTCACGAAGAGCGTGAACCAGATGCATTTGATCGCTTAAGCCACCGCTTCAGGTTTTAACTATGGCTTTAAGAAGTCTATGATATAATTACCCCTGTTATCACGGAGAGGTGTCCGAGTGGTTGAAGGAACATGTCTTGAAAACATGCGTGTCGGAAACGATACCGAGGGTTCGAATCCCTCCCTCTCCGCCAAGAATTTTTAGAGTAGATTTACTCACACTGGAATAATTCTCTGTAAAATGATAGAATTACCCCTGTATTTTAAGTTATTTTCCCAAAAGTTAATTCCGATTTACTTTTGAAGAGGAGACGACTTGGCGGGGGTGCCAGAAATGTCGAGCGAACTTGTTTCGTCGACGGTTCTGGCGCAAGCGCCATTATGCGTCGACGAGCACCCGTAGCTCAGCTGGATAGAGCGTCTGTTTGCGGTACAGGAGGTCGTAGGTTCGAATCTTGCCGGGTGCACCAAACCTGAATTAAGGAGGCTATTGCCTCCTTTTTAATCTGTTCAGGATAGGTTTGGACCTCCAAATACTGCTTTTCTAGAGCTGGGTACCTCTCCACCACAGGAGATAGGTACTTTATCGGCTCAAACACTAGTCGGCTATCCTTAAACAGCAGGTTTTGACCTATAATTGACAGGACTTCCTTCTTTTTAAGGTCATCATCACTCTCAAAGTCTTCTTTTGCGTAACGGGCAAAATTGAAATACTTCTCTAGTAATTGCCTTTGCCGCTTGTTAGAGTTCTGCTGGTCTTCAAATTGACCCCTAAGCAAGATGAGCCTATCTTCTAGCTCTTTTTTTTCGGTCTTGTAGAAACTCTCTTCAACCATACCCTTATATAA
>JALYSF010000036.1 GCA_030854905.1 bacterium | reverse complement strand
AAAAGTACGAGTTCTGCAAGAGAACTTATTTATTACTTCGTCTACGCCGCATCGAGGGAAACGCGGGTTGGTTCTTTGCCTACTTTCTTGCCAATCCAAGAAAGTAGGGCGCAATAGAGCGCCCAGTGGGGCGCTATGCGAAACTATCTTTAGAACTTTCTGCGGAGGTGGGTCATACTAAAGTCCCAATTTGCATCTGTTTTCTTATGAGGATTGAAGATATTTTGAGGATCAAAAATGTGTTTTACCTGTTTTAGAATCTCAAAAAACTCTTGGCCGTACATGTCGTCGAGCCATGGCCCTCGTATCATGCCATCGTTATGTTCACCAGATAATGAACCTTTGTACTCTAAAACGATTTTGTTTATTTCGTGCATTGCTGGCTCAAGCTTGGCCTCTTCCTCTGGTCGTTCGATGTTCATAAGCGGAATAATATGAAAGTTACCATCGCCCATATGGCCAGCTATTGTTGCCATGAGCTTGTATTTATTTATAACTGCTCTTATTTTCGGCAAAAATTCAGGCAAGTATTGCGGTTGAACTATAAGATCATCCATAAAAGGTGCCGTGTGTTTGTCGCGTACTTTTTGTCTTAGTAGGTTAAAGCTTTGGCGACGCATAATCCAAAACTTACGACTTTTTGCTTCGTTTTCATCTTCTTCGAACAAGCTCTGGTGAGAATATTTATCTAGGGATCGCCGGAGCCTATGGACTTTGTCGGCAACCTCGTCGGGATTATCTCCATCAAACTCTATTAAAAGCACCATCTTAGGGATGCCGCGAAATAACATGAGTGCATTGGGCAGCAGCTGAAAAGCTAACTTGATCGTGGCAGGCCACCCAAGAGTTTTATGAAACAGCGGAAAAAGCCTAAAGCTTAGCATAAGAGTATAGTTATCGAAACCTTCGAAGCTAGCCGGCTTATGCTTCATGACATCGTTTATAAGTTCTCCTAAATCATCAATACTTCGTAGAAACATTACGAGCGTACCGTTATGTTTTGGTGCCCTAACGAGTCGGAAGTTAATATCTGTAACTAGCCCTAATGTACCCTGAGAGCCAACAATAAGTTTGGTTAAATCAAATATGCCGGTTTGTTTGTCCCAAACACGCCACAAGTGATATCCTGTAGAATCCTTACTAACTTGAGGCCTGGCAGCTTTTATTAGGTCGTCGTTCTCCTCACATAGCTCATATATTTTTTTATAAATGTCGCCTTCGTAGTCACCTTGAGCGATTTTTAATTCTAGCTCTGTTTTATTTAGTGGGCGAACTATGTACTCGTTTCCGTCAGCGAACACTACTTTAAGCGAGGTTACAAAATCTTCGGTTTTACCAAATTGAAGTGACTTTTCTCCACCGGCATTGTTGGCTACCATTCCGCCGACAGTACATAAGTCCCTGGAGGCCGGAAAACTTGGCATGTAAGCGTTTTGCTCCAGTGTTTTTGGTTCAAAATCGCGGTAAAACACGCCCGGTTGTACATTAGCACTTGTGGGGGTTATTTCACCGACCTGATTAAAATGCTTAGAAAAATCCATTATTATTGACTCATTAATCGCTGCGCCGCTCATATCTGTTCCGCCGCTTCTTGCAGTTATTGATATACCCTGGCCTTTATCTCGGCTATCATTTACATAATTTACAATCGCTTTGACGTCTTGAGTATCAGCCGGAGCGACTATAACTTCCGGGCGCATTTCGAACATACTAGCATCGTGGCTATAGAAATCTTTGAACTCCTCGGAGTCCTCGGCCTCGCCTTTAATAATCTGAAGTAATTCTTCTTTTAGTTTGCCCATCTTTATACCATTAAGCGTAAGCGATAAAGTAACTTTTTACAAGAAATAGCACCACTAAATTTACTGAGCGTAAGCGAACCGATGCACAAGCGTTGGCTTAAGCGAGGAGGAAAGTGCTGTTTGGATTTATTCCAAACAAGCTTGGAGGAGCAGTGCTCCTCCTGAGATAAGATAGTTAAGTACAAGAATATGCACGAATAATATGTATGAACGTGAGTGAACCGATGCTTAAGCATCGGCTTCAGAGGGAGGTAAGCGTAGTTCAAATTTATTTTGAACAAGTTTGGAGGGGCAAAAGTCTGATATATTTGAGCGACGCGAACAGGCTTTAACAAGTCTGCTTTAGCGAGGAGGAAAGTGCTGTTTGGATTTATTCCAAACTAGCTTGGAGGAGTGGAGCTCCTCCTGTAATATTAAGCATATGCGACATATAGTTATAGTAGGCGGCGGCTTTGCGGGCGTACGTTTAGCGAGAAAGTTACGTAAAGAAAAAAATATATTTACCACGATCGTAAATGAAGGCGAAGAATTTCGCTACTGTCCTGCTCTTTACAGATCAGCCACAGGTCGCAAAATGGGTGTCTCACGTTTGCCACTTGAATGGATGCTGCTTGACATACCCAATGTCAGCCTAAGACAAGACACTGCCACAACGGTTGATTTTAAATCCAAAACTCTAGGCCTGCAATCGGGTGAAGTTATTGAATATGACGATATAGTTTTTAGCATGGGAGTTGTAAGCACCTTTTTTAGTATAAAAGGATTCCACGAATTCGCTTACGGCATGAAAACACCTGAAGAAGTTATCAAGCTACGTAATCACCTGCACGATACTTTGCTGCTGGATGATGAATCATCGCGCAACTTCGTTATAGTTGGAGGCGGCCCTACAGGAGTAGAGTTAGCGGCCGGTATGGGTGATTATTTAAGAAAGATTGCAAAAAAGCATCGTCGCTCTCGCCGCAAGATAAACATTTGGCTTGTAGAAGGCGCACCAAGGCTAATTCCTGTTATGAGCGAAAGAGCCAGTCGTTTAGCCGATAAGAGGCTAAAAAAACTAGGTGTCAAAATTCATCTTAACACCAAGGTAACTGCCGGTAAACTTAAAGAACTCCGAACCAACGATGGTCCAATTCCTACACAGGCAATAATCTGGACAGCTGGAGCAATCAATAACCCATTTTTTGCAGATAAGGCCGATATATTCCCTGTTGGAGAGAGAAATAAGATTAGGGTCAATAAACACATGCAAGTCCATTCAAATACCTATGTAATCGGCGATAATGCTGCGACAAAATACAGCGGTCTTGCATACACGGCGATCAAAGATGCAGATTTCGTAGCTAAAGACATTAAGGCTCGACTAAAAGGTGCAGACAGGCCGGAATATAAACCCCATACTCCAATTCAAATCATACCCGTAGGCGACAGATATTCCATTCTTCAAAGGGGCTCAATAACATTCGGTGGAATCATCCCCGCCATTCTAAGACGATTTGCAGATTTTATTGGCTATGCTGATGTAATGGGCTCACTTAGAGCCATGACAATTTGGCGAGCATGCGATACTATAGAAGAGTCCTGCCCAACTTGCCTTAAAAAGAAAAGATAATGATACAGACTAATCAAAATCAATCTAATATAAAACTTCCTAGCAGATTTATTTCAGTAATTATATGTATAGCACTGCTCGTCATAGTCCCACTTGCATTTGGGATAATGGCGAATGGTACACATGCCACACTTGCGGGCGCTAGCAAAGAACAATTCTTAAGCAGCCATTTTCCTTTAGAGTTTACCTACCCACGATATTTGTATGTTACCGAAAAAAAGTTAGTGGAGGATAACGAACTTCCGATCATCACAGTAGGTCATGACCTTGATGGGAGCGCTTATGACGAGAATAGAAACAGTCGGTATGAAGAATATGACACAATTGGCAACCAGTCAGAACCTATAGTTCGACTACATATTAAAATTGAAGACTATAGTAATGTCGACTACTATACTGAGTTGCAATTCGAAAAACTATTAGCGGAAAGTATAGAAAATAGAGATTTTACAATTCTCCCTAGCTTACGACGAACTGAAAAAGCAGCACTTTTTGCTACAACTGAAGAATCTGTTAAAGCATTAATATCATATAACACACATAAAGATTCTACGCTTCTTATCTCGGAAACAAAGCTTGCCAACAAAGATGCGCGTCTTATAACCGTTAAAACCGTTGGCATAGGTGACTGGTCGTTTTTAGGAGCTGAAATTCAGGAAACTTATTTGGTTTACGAACCAACATATACTGCAGAAATTAAAATAAATTACTTGGATAACAATGTACGAGCTAAAGCGCAGCGTGAAACCTTTATAAATAGCTTGAGGTTGCCTTAATGGATACTTCTGAAAAATCAATAAAGCTTGTCAACAGTTTTGTAGTTCGTTCAAGACTTTATAAAATATTGAGTAGACTAATACTTATTTTACTTCTGCCATTAATGTTTTATATAGTAACAATAATCAACATTAATGCGCCCGAAAAGTGGTCGTTGAAGCAACTCTGGATCAGTATTAGAGAAGGATATTTTTTTGAAGATCCTTTGCTATACGTTACTCAGCAAACCTATCCGCACTTTGATGACGATACTAAAATGGCTACATTAATTGGGATGGTTATCTTCGTTGCTGTACTTATGTTGATATACACTGCGCTGCTAACAAGGTTAAGGGTAGTTTTTGCACGTGGCAAGAATATAAAGCATATGGATATACCGGGTTCTGTTTTCTCGCAACTGTCCCATAAAAATAAGTTTTATTCTCAGTCATTAAATGTAGGCGGTAAAACTATAGAAATTATATATCGTTCTGACATCGTGTTGCTCATAACCAACTTATCAGCTAGCCTCCCTCACACAATTATTGAATCTTCAGGCAGAAGAAGTACTAGTTTTCTAAAAAATCTATCTGGCAGACTAGCAAAAGAAACTGAACTTGTTGTTGACGGGATAAGTAAGCAATATTTTAGATTTTTTTGCGCTACTCAGGATTATGCTCAAGCCTACGAGTTGTTAAACCTAGATTTTGTCGCCGATCTTGTTAAGGGTACTAGGGCGGCCGATATTGAGATAAAAGACGACACTCTTATAGTCGTATACGATATTTATGAATTAAAACACAACAACGAAATACAGGGCGCAGTTAATGAGGTTGTCAGCCTAACTAAATCTTTGGAGTCGAACTTAGCCAACAGAGACGATTTAAACAATGAACTGTTAAAACAAAAATTTGAGTTAAAACCCTTAGGTATACTACACAGTGGTACAACAAAAATAGTTATATTCGCTCTTTTGGCTATAATATACGGCCTAATAACAGGTTTAAATATTAATTCCTATAAAGAGTTTGTTTTTTATACCGCAGTATTTGCATATGCAGAATTATTTGCTATATATAAATTTTACGTAAGGGATGTGATATGACTCTGATATTTATAGTTGCGACAATGCTGTCGGCAATTATATTCGTAGCTTGGGTGGTCTATATTTTCAACATAACAGCCGCAAATGAACAGATAATTGAGGAACAGCAGCAGAACCTGCTAGCAGCATTAGATTTTAGATATCGGCTAATACCTCCGTTTCTTGACATAATTAAAGGCGGAATGTCACATGAATATGCTTTGCAGGTAAGCAGCGTTTTAAGCCGCTACTCCTCATTAGGTACAGGTGGTGATGCACTTAAAAATCAGCCCCACGCTAATGGCCTGGAATCTCAGCTTGGAAAAATTTTAGCTTTTGTAAATGAAAACTACCCAGATCTAAAACTTCAACCTCAAGTATCTGATCTTATTACGCAATTAATTAAAACGGAAAACGATATTTCTGCTTCAAGAAGGCTATATAATCGTGCGGTTGCTCGAAGCTACGAACAGTTTAATCAATTCCCTAATCGATATTTCACAGTGGCTTTCAATAGAAAAGCCTACCCTTTCATTGAATTTGATATTGCAACTATACCCAAAAGCCTGCGCATGCTAAACTAGGCGTGATTTTACGATTAATTTATCTGCATAAAAATAAAAAAATATAGAATTATACCCTAGATAAACTTAAGTGTTATACTGATTTCAAATACAAGGAGTGAATAATGAATCCCGACCAAGATACAACGCCCGTTAATAATATAAGCTCGGACGGAATACCTGCCCCTCAGACACCAATAACGCCTCCCGTAAACCCTACGATTGTCACGCCCAATAACTCTATTAATATCGAACCGCCCGTTGTAGCCCCTTTACCTCTCACTCAACCAGTAGAGCCTAATAATTTCGCGGTCAACACGCCATCAACTGATGCCATTAGTAATCCCACTTCAGTACCTAACCCAACTTTCGGCCCTCCTACTACTACTTTTACCAGCCCTGCTCCTATACCCGGCCCAGTTTCTAATACTATTCCAAGCCATAATTCCAGAGCGATAAAGCCCAAGCAGAAAGTCTTAATCCTTGCGGTTTTGGCCTTATTATTAGTTTCTGTGATTGGCTTTTTTGCTTACAGTACATTTTTCAGTAAACCCTCTCAACAAGACTATCTTGCGGCACAATCAGTGATTGACGATCTTAGAGAGCCCTATGATGATATGACTCAAACATTCATAAGTTCAAGCGCCACTGAAACTGAAATAAAAAACGGCTTGGATACAATTAAAAACTCCAGAACCGAGTTTAACGAAAAACTAGACGCGCTTGGTGATAACAAAGCTATTAAGAAAGACAAAGAACTAAGTAAGCTTTATGCCGCAATAGATGCAAAAAAGCCTAATTTCGATAAGGCAACTGATGCTGCAATCGAAGCTTATGAAATCATAGCCCCTGCATTGTCAGACATTACTTCGTCATCGTCAGACAACACCCTTGCTAGTATCACAACGGCTCGTACTAAAATAGAAGCTGTATCTGGACTCAAAGACGAAAATAATAAACAACTGATACAAAATCTGACAGCTATCTTAAAAGAGATGGAATCTTTAATACCTACAATTGAAGCTGGACGCGCTGACTTCAAAAAATACGATTCAGCAGCAGTTAGAACTTTTAGTACTAAAGCTGCTGATTTGTCTTCAGCAATTAGAGACTGGAGATCTAATCTTCAAAAAATGGCCGACGACGGAGAGATTAACCAAGAAATTAACGATTTGGATGAGAAACTGTTCGAAAAAGTAGTTTAAGCAATATTTTCGTTATAGTTTCTTCCAGATTAAACCGAGCTTAATCAACTTCAGGTTGAGGCTCGGCAGGAGCCGGAGTCTCTTCGGTAACAGGCTCAGGAATATTTTCATTGTCCCCTACCTGTTCGGTTTCTTCTGGGTTGGCTTCTTCTGCGGAATCTTCAACCTCGGCTGGTTGAGGTTCGGGTTGTGCGACTGGTTGAAGCTCTGGTTGAAACACGGGGACTATAGCCGGAAGTTCCCTCCTCTCTATGAATTTCCAATTATTATCAAAGAACAAGTAGAATCCTTCGCGACCAATCGAAACATCACTTTTATCTATAAAAAGCTTATAGCCTTCTTGACCACTACTATTATGTTTTTCAGCCTTTGTGGCCGAGAATCCTGCATATTCAGTTTGTATAGCGAAAAGGATTTCGTCAGGTATTAATATATCATTTAATGCACTATACGAAGCCCACTTAGGACTCTCTACTTGAGCACCGTTTCCATTATCCACAGCAAATGCAGTACTTGAAGCAAGCATTAAAGTAACTATAGCTACTGATAATATTAACTTTTTCATATGTCCAATACCTCTTATGTATGAATAAGTTTATGCTTTATGTCAATTTTTAACCATAATAATTCTTACAATATACTTATGAAGAAGTTTACAATTTATGTCCAAGTAACCTGTTACGTTTTGAATAATTCTGTTACAATAGCGAGTTGTAGTTTGGAAATCATTAAATACATATATACATGGATATTGACGACTTAAAAAATAAAAAAGTTGGATATGTAGGTGTAGGCGGATTCTTGTTTGAGAGTGACGAGCCAGGTAACAAGCCTACCCTAGTTATATTTAATCAATGGCGATCAGGAGCGGCGTCTCTTTTTTCAAAGTATTTGGCTTTGTTTACTTTTGAGCTAGATGTATACGGTCGAGTGCTCTTTATAGACAGGATTGGCAGCGGAGGCCAGAGCCGTAATAAGCTCACGAAATTAGAAGAAGAAGTTATGCTAACGCGTGGAGATAATCAGTTTGCAGACGAGTACTGTCTGGCTATCAAAAATATTTTAAAGGCTAGCAATATCTTCTCTCCAACTGTGCTTGGTGGTTCGTCTGCCGGAAGTGCAGCAGCAATAGCCACGGCTCTGGCAAGTAGCAGGAATAAACTACAAATTAAACGGGTTATAGTAGTTGAGCCGAGCGGCCTAATGCCTCATGGACTTACTAAAAACGGCTACCTATCAGTCCCTCATGC
>JALYSF010000062.1 GCA_030854905.1 bacterium | reverse complement strand
TGATAATACGGCCACCGAACTTCGCAGTGGCGGCTGTAGCTATTAACCTATCAGTTCTTGCCAATGTGAAAATTTGAGTCGTCCAGTTATGGTCACGCATTCTGGCTTCGCCATTACGAACGCGGTGCGTGCCGATCATCATTTGCATGCCTTTCAGCCCTACTGCTAAGCCTGCCACTACTGGATGTTCACCAGTCGTAGCAAAATGATAAATATCTTCATACCATACTAACGACATAACAGGGCTAGCCAATCCTGAAAAATATCTTTCGTTAATATATCTAGCATTCGCAGAATTAAGCAAACCACCCCGGACTTGTTTATCAAGAGTAGTAGCCCATACTTTTTCATCAAGTGGTCCTCTTTTGGCTTGTTTGCTTTCAGCAACCTTTGTTGTTAATGCTCTCGTATCGAGATACAGTACAACACTATCTGCTTTGTAGGCAGCTAATATAGAGTTCGGCGTCTCGGATAGAGGCAAATCCACACCAGTTAACGGCTCTCTGCGCACTGGATTATTATCATCAATATAGTGGTTTTTATTTGTTATTTCGTCAGGTCGTTTCTTAAAACCTTTAGCTGACGCCATCCCTCCACCAACGCTTTCTATATCGTAATTATGCGGTCGGTCGCCACCTAAGTCAGCGCTGGCAAGAACTAATTGCAAAGCACCTGCCCATCGGGTTAAACGTTCAGCTCGAGATACGTCGACCTGAATCCGATCTAAATCCAATCCTATTGGTAAGTTTAGGTGATTCACTAGCGCACCGCCCGACTGTTCGTAAACAACTTCCGGATCTGCTAAACTTACTAGTCGACTACTATTATTTTTTGTCATTTAACATATTATATCATAAGTTTTGATATAAATTATGTTTGTTTTCTAGACGTCCAAGAAGACTATGATTTCATTTTCTTTGACGTGCATAATGCCACGAGTGATCTTCACTTTGTCTTCTTTGCCGTCGTTTCTAACGATAATTTCGCAGGGGCTCATAAGTGTCATGAAATTTTTGTGTCTAGGCAGAATGTCAAAGGGTCCTGTCGGATTCACGGCAGTTAAGCTATCGGCAACACCGTTAAAGTACGTCTTGAAAGGCGCATAGACTTTAACATGCATTTTGCCCGAAGGAATTTTCTGAGTAGGTAAATTAGCTTCCTCTGATACCTGATCTTTATTTGCTTCTTCCTTTTTGTCGTCGGCCATGTCGGTTAAATTATGATTTCTTCGATGCTCTTAAGGGTTTCCTCTCGACTAAAGAAATCCCCAGGAACTCCAGTATGCTTGGTCATAACATTCATGTTCTGAGTAAAGTTATCAATAAGTTTTTTGGCCTTTGCATAATCAGCTCTGTCGGTTGCCGATAGTTCGTTTTCACCAATAATCGCGATAATACTCTTTAATGATTCGTATTTTTGGAGGAGCGCTAACACTTGAACACTAAGCGTATAATGTCGCTCACCTACAACATCAGGAGTAAGTAAGCTTGAGGTGGTGTGAGATAGATCAACAGCAGGCCTAATCCCCTGCTCGGCCACCTTACGACTGAGAACTATTGTACTGTCAAGCTCATGCTGGATCAGCTGTACCGCTGGGTCAGAGAGGTCGTCAGCAGGTACGTAAATTGTCTGCACTGATGTAATAGAACCCTTTTCATTAGAGCTTAAGCGATCTTGGAACACTTTTACATCACTAAAGATTGTCGGCTCGTAACCGCCTTCGCTCGGAACTTGGTCTAAAATAGTCGCCAGCTCGTTCCGCGCCTGAATGAAACGATATATATTATCCGCGAAGAACAATATGTCTTTCTTTTCTTCGTCTCGGAAATACTCGGCAAGTGATACAGCAGACACTCCAATCAGGGCACGTTGAACCGGGTTCTCATTCATTTGTCCGAAGAACATGCAGGTATTTTTTAGCAGATCATTTTCCCTTAGAGTATCCCAAAGTTCATGTCCTTCTCGAATACGCTCACCGATGCCGGCGAAGAAAGAGAGTCCGGAACCGCTACGAGCAATGTTGTTGATAAGCTCCATCGTCAGAACAGTCTTACCGACACCGGCACCACCGATAATACCGATTTTGCGTCCCTTAACAAACGGCGTGAAGAAATCAATAACTTTAATTCCGGTCTCCAGGACTTCTGGTTTGCTGACTGTGAAGTCAGTTGACCGACTTGGTAAATCAAGAATGTTTTTATAGCGTGTACCTTCCGCTGGGATCGGAGCCATACCATCGAGTGGCTCTCCAAGGGCATCCAGAATTCTACCAATCGTTTGTTCGCCTAACGGCACTTCTATGCCGCGGCCGGTCGTTACGACTTCCATGCCTTTTTGGATTCGGCGATCTGACCTGACATTCAAGCAAAAAGCTACGCCCCCTGGTTCGAGGTGATCTACTAATAACTTAGTCTCGAAGCCATTCTGCACTACAATAAGCTCGCCTGTTCGAGGAGCGTTTTCGTCAAATTGAACTTTAACGACAAGATCTTTCAGTGTTTGTACATAACCTACACTCATGCGTTAACCCTTGATTTACGGAGGCCGTTGATCATCTC
>JALYSF010000006.1:11844-35253 GCA_030854905.1 bacterium | reverse complement strand
CGCTATATATAGTTACTCCAAGTGGCGATAATAGTTGGACAACTACAGAGGTTGAAAGATTACGTGTAGGTTTTGCTGGTATTCCTGGTGATAGTCATGAAGGAACTACTAGAAAGTACAGAAACTATGAATCTAAAATCCTAAGAGGAGAGGTGGCTAACGATAAACAATTATCATGGGTTAGCGTTGCAGACGTTGAAGCTGTCGCTGAAGCGCTTGAACTGCCAATAAATGATATTGAACGGCGCACTCTTGCTCCAATATCTGAATTTATGGCACGGCATTTAGGAGCAAATATGTTATTTGGCTTTACGGACAGTAAAGATAATTTGAATAGTACAATGTCTCCAGGCCTATTATTTACTTTTGGCACACCAATTGTAGAAACACGGGCAGCTGTAATACGTGCTACTGAGTATAATCTACCGTGTGGTAAGCCTATCACATCAATTAGGAATGAGTTGGTCTCATTAGGAATTGAACACAATATGTCATTAGATGATTATAAGCAGAGATTTAAAAACGGAACAGGTGCAAACAAAAGAGGCTGGGTAGGCTCTGTATACAGAGCTGGGGATATATTACTGGGTGCTGATGTATACACACATCAACCAATACTACCGCCTGGATCAGTTAATTAGTTCTGCTCGATATTTGATGAATATAGTTCGAACGTCCTTCACTACGGTGAGCCAGGCCAAGCAGAGAAGAGTGCAGACCTGCTCACAGAGTGCTGTACTTTACAGCTATAGTAATGTTATGTTAACTTAACATTATATGTTTGTTAAAGATACGGGACATACAGTCGTTAATTCGGTGCGCGAAAAGCGTACTTCATTAAAGATGACTCAAGACGAATTAGCCGAGAAAGTCCAGGCGACCCGACAGACAATTATAGCAATAGAAAAAGGTAATTATGTGCCCAGTGTATTACTTGCGCTTAGAATTGCGTCTATACTAAGAAGCAAGGTGGAGGACCTATTTCAATATGAAAAAATATAAACAATTACTTGACGTCATCTTACTCCTTGGTCTAGCCATCTTTGCTTTGTTGGCTATTGCTCCCAAGACGTTTGTTATGCCGTCCAGTTTGCAAATGCTTATACTCGCAATTGTGCTTGGGCTAATAGCAACATTCTTAGTATTACTATGGCGAGAACAACCCGATGACGAGCGCGAAATGCAAAACCAAGCTTTAGCTAGCCGTTCAGCTTATATTATTGGCTCACTGGTCCTTATTTGTGCCTTGATCATACAGAGCATCAATCATAATCTCGACCCCGCTATTCCAATTGCATTATTGGCAATGATAGCAACTAAAATTATCGTCCAGCGCACCAAAGATGGTAAGTAGCCGTTGTTAAGTCAACTTGACATTCTATTTACTTACTAGTTATACTTATCCCAACATCAAACGTAAGAGAGGATAATCATGAACAAAAAAGCATTAGTAATTGTAAGTGTTGTTGTCGGACTGCTATTAGTCGGCGGTGGTGCACTTGCATACACAAACAACCAGAATGATAAAAAAGAACAAGAGAAAATGGCGATGGAAAAGAATACTGAAGACGAAGCCATGATGAAAAAAAATGAAGCAGCCGCTATGGAAGAAGACAAGATGGCGAAAGAAGGAGATGCCATGGCAGTTAAGGGTAGCTACACAGCTTACGACCAAGCCAAACTGGCAAATGCTGAAAAAGGCGATGTCGTTATCTTCTTTCATGCTGGCTGGTGTCCTAAATGCAAGGAGTCAGATAAAAACTTCAGCGCTAGTGTAACTCCAGAAGGCTTAACACTGCTGAAAGTTGACTACGACAATTCTACTGAGCTCAAGCAAAAGTATGGCGTAACTATGCAGCACACCTATGTGCAAGTAGACAAAGACGGCAATGAGATAAAGCAGTGGAACGGTAGTTACACTTACGACGACCTGAAAAGCCAAATTAACTAAAAGAATAAGAAAGTAACATATGTTCTTATTGCTCTCATCATTCCTGGCTGGTATGTTGACCTCACTGGCACCTTGCATGATCACGTTGTTGCCCGTTATCGTTGGGAACTCGTTAGTTCCTGACGATGACGATAAGCTTGATCGTAAGAAACCCTACATTATTGCGGCGAGCCTGGCAGCGTCAGTAATCATTTTCACGGTCATACTTAAGGCATCGACCGCATTGATCGGAGTTGATCCCAAGGTATGGCTATACATTTCGGGCGGGATAGTTGTCATACTCGGAATAAGTATGCTGTTTCCGAACCTTTGGGCGAAGATCAGCGCACGACTGGGATTTGAGCATAGTTCTAATAAACTTCTTGCAAGTGCGAATAAGCGTTCGGGTCTATGGGGACAGGTCCTTACAGGTGCGGCTTTAGGACCTGTCTTTGCGAGCTGTAGTCCAGTCTATGCACTTGTACTCGCAACAGTACTACCGATAAACATAGTACTAGGAATGGTATACATAATCGCATTTGCTCTGGGGCTAGGTCTGGCGCTCCTTCTGATTGCACTCGGTGGTCAACGTATCGTAAAGCGTCTTGGCTGGGCAGCCAATCCATATGGTTGGTTTAGGCGAGGCCTGGCGGTACTTCTCATAATAGTCGGTCTAATGATAATTGGTGGCTATGACAAAAAGTTTCAAACTTGGGTAATCGAAACGTTACCTTTTGACGTAACCGATATAGAAGAAAGATTGATCCCAAAAAGCGAATCATCGTCAAGTTCTAAGAGTGGAGGCAGTAATATGACGAAGTTCAATGTAGATAATCCATACCAAGCCCCAGAGATTCAGAACATCCAAAGCTGGATAAATAGTGATCCTCAGACGCTAGAGAAATTAAAAGGCAAAGTAGTACTCATAGACTTCTGGACGTATTCTTGCATTAACTGCAAGCGAACGCAGCCGTATTTAAATGCGTGGCATGATAAATACAATGACGACGGTCTCGTAATACTCGGCATTCATGCACCAGAGTTCGCATTTGAGAAAGTAACCAAGAATGTTGAAGAGGCCGTCAAAGAAGCCAAGATAAAATATCCTGTCGGACTCGACAATGACTTTTCGACTTGGCGAGCATATGACAACAAATTTTGGCCAGCAAAGTACTTGATAGATAAAAATGGTCTGGTTCGCTATACCCATTTTGGCGAAGGAGAATACGAGGAAACCGAATCTACTATACAGGCATTATTAAAAGAAATTGGCGTAAATGTTTCAGATAAACTCACTGAAGAAAGTGGCTCAACTAAAACTTCGAGCGGCCAAACACCGGAAACGTATCTCAGCTACTCGCGAGGCGAACGATTCGCCAACGATGATCAGTTCAAAGGAGACGAGACAGTTGAGTACTCTTTGAAAGATAATCTCTCGACACATCATTGGTCGTTTGGTGGCGACTGGAGCATAGGTGAAGAATCATCATTAAGCGGGGATAATGCACAGTTACGAATCAACTATTCAGCACGCGAAGTGTATCTAGTTATGAGTGGGCCAGCAGGTGCTAAAGTTAGTGTATCTGTAGATGGTGTAGACAAACTTGGTGGTAGTGATTTAAATGAACAGAATCAGGTGACTTTAGATAGCGCACGGCTATACACAATCGTAAGTACGGATAGCTTTATGAAGAACAAGCAGTTAACCCTGACATTCCCGGCTGGAGTCACAGTTAATGCATTCACATTTGGAAGTTAAATTAATCAAAAAAGGATAATGGAATGGATATAACAATTTACTCAACAACTACTTGTAGTTTTTGCCATGCCCTGAAAGGCTGGCTGGACAAACAGAATATTAGCTATACCAACAAAATGACTGATGAAGATCCTGCAGCGATGGCGGAGTTCATGCAAGTTAATGATGGCTCAATTGGTGTGCCTTTTACGGTAATTAAAGCCGCCGACGGAAATATTACGAAAATTATTGGATTCGACCAGGGCAAGTTTAAGCAAGTTTTAGGTATATAATTATGACAATTAACGGATGCAATCTGGGCTAAAGCGAGCCTAATCCGGTTATTGAGACGCTGGGTTCGAATCCATTCCCCCGAGCCAAGCCGTATTAGATAAAGTCAGAACTAGTAATTCGTTTCTGATTTTTCATATAGCAGGATAGAAATGAAACCAGTTATCAATTCATACCAACTACCGTAACGAACAGGGGTTAAAACGACATCCGACAATTGTAGTAGAGTATAAATTCTATTTACGATGAAAAGGATTTCTTGATATCTATCACGAAACGCTTAGCCATTTGCTTGCTTTGCAGAGAATCCCAGGCTTTATTGACGTCTTCGATGTCTATTATTTCAATATCTGGAAGTATATTATTCTGTGCACTAAACTCTAACATTTCCTGAGTCTCTTTAATTCCGCCAATACCTGAACCAGCGATTGATTTTTGACCACTAATTAAATCCCCTGAATAATAACCCGGCATAGGTTCGATTGGACCAACTAGACATATTGTTCCATGCAAATTTAGGAGCTTGAGATATGGGCTTATGTCATGTGCCTTAGGTATAGTGTCGAGCAAAAAATCGAATTTATTTACGGCGTCTAACATTTGTTTTTCCGATGAAGAAACTATTACGCCAGCAGCACCATATGACTTGGCGGCTTCTGCCTTGTCGGGTGAAGATGTAATTACCCAAACTTCAGCCCCCAGAGCTACTGCATATTTGACCCCCATGTGTCCTAACCCACCGAGACCTATAACCCCAACTTTCGAACCTTTTCCAACTTTCCAATGTTTTAGTGGGGAATAAGTGGTAATGCCTGCACATAGTAACGGTGCAGCTTGAGCCATATCAAGGCTATCCGGCAAGGGTAGTACAAAATGCTGAGGTGTCACTAGAATTGTGGAGTATCCACCTTTGGTGTAGCTGCCGTCTATCGGATCTTTTGAGTTGTATGTCCAAACCGTTTCCCTGAAACAAGTGTTCTCAAAGCCCTTAATGCAGGCCTCGCATTCGCCGCAGCTGTTAACCATGCAGCCGACGCCAACACGGTCGCCTGGCTTAAAATTTGTAACCGAACTGCCTACTCTTATTACAATGCCTACGATTTCGTGACCTGGGATAAAAGGGTATTCTGCGCCACCCCAATCGCCACGGGCTGTATGAATGTCACTGTGACATATGCCGCAAAAATGGACTTCTATCTCTACGTCTTCGGCGGTCGGCTCACGTCTATCAAATTCGTAATATTCTAATGGTTTGTCTATGGCAGGTACGGCGTAGGATTTTGCTTTCATAATATCCATTATCTCATAATCACACAGCTATAATTACGACACTAAATATATAAAATCCGTTTTATGATTTGCGTTTGGTTAAATTATCAGTGAAAATTTTTAATTCTGAACGCTGAATACTATTGGGCAATAACTCTATTTGGCTAAGGGCTTGTTTGAAATATTCTGCAATTGCCGATTCTGTGACTTCACAGGCTCCAGAAGTTTTGATAAGACTTTTGAGCTTCTCTAAATCTTTGTCTAAAGCGGCATTATCTCCAAAAACTGCTTCGAAAAATACCTGCTCAGATTTATTCATGAGTTTTTTGTATTGAGAAATTAAAAAGGTATTTTTGCCCTCTCGAAGATCAGTGGTAGTAGATTTTCCGGTGATTTTCTCATCACCAAGGGTGCCTAGTAAATCATCGCTAAGCTGAAATCCAATACCAAGTGGGATACCAATCGATTCTAGTAAGTTGATAGTATTTCGATCGGCTTCAGAGCAAATAGCACCTGATACTAAAGGTACTACAAAGCTGTAGATTGCTGTCTTATGCTGTGAAATAGATATAGGGTCAAAGTTGTCCTGACTACTAAAGACTGCTTCCATGTCCATAAGTTCGCCCCCAATTACTTCAAAAATAGATCTATGGAGCTGCTCTATTAAGAGTTGGCTTTTTGCATTATCTGTTTTGTAAATAGTCAAGCAGCGGAACGCTTCAGAAATCAGTGCGTCTCCCGCTAGCATGGCAGCAGAGTTAGCATAATGAGTGGTTTGTGCAGGCGTCAGATTATCGCTGTATATATCTTTATAATTGCCTATAATATTCTTGCTTCCGCGCCTAAATGAATCTTTATCTATAATGTCGTCATGTATGAGCATAGCTAAATGAATTAGTTCTTGTGCCACTGCTACAGTGATTATAGAATCGTCATATTTACCATAACCAACCATAGTAAGGTATGGTCGTATTCGCTTACCCCCCTTAAGCATTTCGGACTTAATAATTTCCCAGAGTTGCGCATAAGTACTATGAATATCGGTGGCCTCAATTAATCTTTTATTGAATAGATTTTGCATAAAAGCATTAGTAGACAGCGCGGACTGATTGTATATATAGTTGTCATCGATAGTTTTAATGTTTGAAGTATATACTAGGTGGTACACTGTAAAAACTCCAAAGTAGCTTTTCGAAAATATACATATCGGAGATAAATTAGACTAATTTAGCGTTTGTAAGTCTTGAGCTAAGTACATTTAATAGGTGGATAATGTAGCGGATATGCTAAGGCCAAATGGTTATTGCTTATATAGATTCAGAGTTTTTAAGCGCTAGCAAGAATATGCTATGGGCTCAAGATCGTAGAGCTGATTCTGCTATAGTAATCCATATGAGAGCTGTAATTACCGAACAATATGGTTCACCAAAAGTTCTACAAATCACAGACATTCCAAAACCCACGATCGGTGAGAATGAAATCCTTGTCCACGTAAAAACCGTCGCAGTGACAGCTGCTGATTCGCGTATACGCGGAGCTCGTTTCCCTAGTGGCTTCGGCTTAGTCGCTAGGCTAGTTTTTGGACTGTCAAAACCAAGAAACAAAATACTAGGAAACACATACTCTGGAAATATCGAACAAGTAGGCAAAAATATTACCGAGTACAAATTGGGCGACGAAGTTTGCGGTATGACAGGTGCAAAAATGGGTACCTACATCGAGTATCTAAAAGTCAGTAAGTTTAAAAGTATAGCTAAAAAACCTACGAGTATAAGCCACCGCGACGCAGTCGGCATGTTGTTCGGTGGTACTGCTGCTTTGTATTTTGTACGCGACAAACTAGGGGTGAGTAAAGGTGAAAGAGTTCTTATTAACGGCGCATCAGGAGCAGTTGGCACAAACGCCGTACAGCTAGCCAGCTACTTTGGTGCAGAAGTTACAGGTGTAACCCGCAGCAGTAATGCTAAGCTGGTTATAGGCCTAGGCGCAAAACAAACAATTGACTATACCAAACAGGATGTTGTCGATATTGAGCAGAAGTTCGATGTGATTATTGATACAGTCGGAAATATTTCACCAACGCAAGCCCAGAAATTATTGGCAAAAAATGGGCGCGCAGGACTCATGGTAGCCGGACTAGGTGAAATGATAAAAGCCAGGGGGCCCATCAAAGCTGGAACAGCTACCGAAAAGAAGCAGGACATTGAATTTCTGCTTTCACTTATTGAGCAGGGCAAGCTTAGTGTTGTAATAGACAAAGTTTATCCTGTTAAAGATATTGTAAAGGCTCATGAATACGTCGACACTGGCAAAAAAGTTGGTAATGTTATCGTAGAGTTTTAAGATATATAAAGCTATAAGACATTTTTACTTCAGCGAAGTTAAATGTTCGCTTCTATACTTAGATTTATGAATAAAAATACAAAACTGGCGGTATTCAAAACGCTATTTACGCTATTAGGTTTAAGCGCAGTCGTGACGGAAATCGCCACACTTATAGAGCGTAATATTTTTGCACCTAGTAACTTTTTTAGTTTTTTACAATCCAAAGCAATATTTTTGCCGCTACAATGCTCATTGTTGGGGCTTTCGCCGTAGTTCATGCAAAACCATCTAAAAAGGTTGCTATGTTTCGGGGAGCAGCAGCTCTTTATATGATAATCACCGGTATTGTATTTTCGTTGCTACTATCAGGTTTAGATAATGTCGCTCTTACGGCTGTGCCTTGGGATAATGTAGTTTTGCATTACATTATGCCCATTGTGCTGCTAGTTGATTGGCTAGTAGATCGTCCCGCGAAGGCGCTCTCGTTTAAGCAGTCACTTGTGTGGCTGATTTACCCAGCCGTATATGTTATTTATAGTTTAATCCGCGGTGCATTAGTTGGCTGGTACCCGTACCCCTTCCTTAATCCTGAGACTATGGGGTACCTTATTGTTGTATCTACAAGCGTCGGTATTCTAGTTTTGTCGATCGCGTTGGTATGGGTATTGTCTAAGCTTTCTGCTTCAAACAAGCCGTTACTTAGATAAGTTAATGCAACGGTAATGGGCTGTTATAATTCACGGCTGTCGTATGCCCAATGGAGTAGTGCTTGCCGCTGCCTAGGCCTGCATAGTTCGTCCCCGATCCGGCAGTTGGCTTGGATCTGTCCGATGTGGCGCCGTATTGCTTTCCAACGCTTGATTTGTCTATCATCTTCGTGCGGCAAGCGGCGGCCATAATAATACCGGCAATACCACTGGAACCAGCCGCGAGGATCCTGAGGATATATCCAGCCTTTCGATTCCCAAACTTGACGCGACTGGCTGGCATCAACAAGGAAATAATTTAGTCTAGGATCGTGAACTTTGCTCAACTTGGCGTTTGCGAACCATGATGCTGGGAATTCCTGGGAGTATACTTCAAAATAATGACCGCCAAATACACCTAGTTCAAGCATTTCGGCAGGATCGAGATCTGGCTGAAAATCATGGTCGAATTGTAATCCCATTGGCGCTACAAGATCATAAGTGTAGTTTGTTTGTAGGTTATCGTTAACAGTTATTTTTTGGGTGGCCATGGCAGAAGCGAGCTGGTTTTTGATTTATATTTATCCCAACCTGGCTTTTGTGATGAACGAGCTTCGGCAGGCGGCAAACCAGAAACGAATATAATGAGAAATGAAATAAGCAGAGGTCCAAATAGTGCGACTGCCCAATTGCCAGTACCCAGTGTTACAATCCATAAGCCCCACCACATTGTTAGCTCTCCAAAATAATTAGGATGACGGCTATAGCTCCATAAACTTTCAATCATAAGCTTTCCTCGATTATTTTTGATGGCCAGAAAATCTTTCAACTGCTTGTCGGCAGTCAACTCGAACCAAAAGCCCACTAACCAAACTAGTCCTCCGACTGCCAGCCAGAAAGTACTGTAATTATTTGCCTGAATGCTCACCATTACTGGTAATGATACTAGACAGGCCAGAATAGCCTGCGTGAGGTATATGCGAGCATAAACCTGCAATGAAAGGTATTTTTTAGGCCATTTGCTCCTAAGCGTTACATATCGTTTATCCTCAGAATCACTACGAATAAATCTGGGCAGAATGTGGTAACTTAGCCTGCTGCCCCAAACTATTACTAGGCCGAAAACAATCTTGCCGGCAAAGTTGCTTGGCCAATGCAAAATCATATTTACAAAAGCCACAACTATGAATGTCGGACCCCAAGCAGAGTCCACAAGATCATATCGTTTCAACTTGTGAGCGAGAATAAATACTATGCTCAAGAAAGCTGCCGCGCCCAGTAGTGCCCAGCCAAAAGACCCTAAATCCATCAAAGCCACTTGCTTATAGCCGAATATGCTAGTAAGCTAACCGTTCCTGTAAGTACTGTGCCCCAGATCATATCAACGATTACGACCTTGTTAGTAAATCCTTTTAAAGTAGCTAAATTAGTCAGATCGTATGTCGCATAAGCTACGAATCCAAGCAGCGCTCCCATGCCGAGCGCGTATTGCCATGAACCTTTTTCTAGTGCCGGACTAACAGCAAATGCTACGATTCCGACCACGTATATTATGTAAAAAAGCGCAGCCGCTACCATATTCGGTTTGTCTAAGAGTAGCTGACCGATTTGAGATTTATAAAACTTGTTAGCGACAATACTTAACCATACGGCATCGATGGCTGCCATGATACCACCGGCTATCAATAATCTAACAAAAAAGTCATTCATATCTTGATTATAGCATCAGTTTTTTGCATGTTAAGAACTATTCATCGAATTATATTTAATGCTATTATCTTTATATGACTAAAAAAATAACTATGGATAAACTTAGAAAACTTAATATTTTAATGGCTCTGCTTCACGGGTTGCAGGCAATTACTATACTAATATTGAGTAAAGGATTCAGCCTTCCAATTAGCGGCGACTACCTACGCTTTAATGATGCTACTCAGTCGTTAGAGCCGGCAACTGCGGAGCTGTTTAAACTTTCGCTTCCGCTTTTAATATTTATATTTTTTGCTCTTTCTTCTGCTGCACATTTATTTATTGCTACACGTTACAGAAAAACATACGAATCTAATCTTACCAAAGGCATAAACAAGGTTAGATGGATAGAATATTCGCTTTCAGCTAGCATCATGATTGTCGCGGTTAGCCTTTTGGTAGGGATATACGACCTCACTAGTTTGGTTATGCTATTTGCTTTGACTGCAATAATGAACTTGTGTGGTCTCTTGATGGAAGTCCATAACCAAACAACTAAGACAACAAATTGGATTAGTTATTGGATTGGATGCTTAGCAGGAGCGATCCCGTGGATTGTAATTGCTTTTTACTTATGGCTCGGCGCAGCCAATGGCAGCTCCGCACCAACATTTGTTTACGGTATTTTCGTATCTATATTTATATTTTTCAATTGTTTTGCTATCAACATGGCCTTGCAATACAAAAAAGTCGGAAAATGGAATAATTATTTGTACGGCGAACGAGCCTACATCTTTTTGAGCTTGATAGCTAAATCGTTGCTTGCATGGCAAGTTTTTGCGGGCACACTTAGACCGTAATTGAGATTATTTATCCTCAGGTGTAAAGTGGTTATTATGTTAAATAAAAAAATAACAGCCGGCCTTGTACATGATTTACCTGATGATTTATATAAGGCATTAGTAGCAGACGAGAGCGCGTTAGAACGATGGGAAGACCTGACTCCGCTAGCCCGTAATGAGTGGATATGCTGGACTATTACGACTAAAAAACCTGAAACTAGAGCAAATCATGTTGAGCGTACTATTACCGAACTGCTAGAAGGTGTCAGGCGACCTTGTTGCTGGGTTGGTTGCATGCATCGCACCGATAGGGTCGTAAAAAAGTATATCGCTCACAAAAAATAGAATTTTATTTAGAAGTGTTGTCTAGGGATCGCCAAAGATGATAACTTGCGGCTGTTCGGTATGGCTTCCACTTTTGTGAAATAAAAATCAGTTCGCTGCGATTAGGTACTTCAGGCAGACCGTAAAGCTTTTTAACCGCTAACTGTAATCCGCGATCATCGGGAGCAAATACGTCAGGGCGCCCAAGAGTAAACATCATAAACATCTGGGCCGTCCATAAGCCTACTCCTTTTATTTTAGTAAGTTCGGAGACGACGTCGTCATCGCTATGGCCATCTAAGTGATTAAATACCGCAGAATCTTTAACGAAATGTTCTGATAAATCTCGTATGTATCGAACTTTTTGCCCGGATAAACCGATTTCTTTTATCTCGGCCTCAGATAAATTTTGTGCAAGCACAGGGCTTAACTTAGTAACACGCTTAAATCTCTCGAATATTTTTGCGGCAGCTTTGACTGAGATTTGCTGGCCTATTATTGAGCGAGCAAGTGAAACGTAATAATCTTTACGAGTTTCATGAACTATCGAACCGTGAGATTTAATTAGTTCAGCTAAATCCGAATCGAGGTTTATTAATTTTAACTCGTCTCTAGTAAGGCCGTTAATTTTATTAAGCATCTTTTTATTATAGACTTGTGCCGGTGTATAGTCTTAATAGATGAGGACTAAGCTGATAATATTTGGCATTAGCGGTGATTTGAGCAGGCGTAAGCTGCTGCCTGCGCTGAGGAAGATTTACGAAAGCGAAACGTCTGATTTTGAAATAATTGGAATTTCTCGGAAAGAAATAGACCCTAAAGACCTGTTAGACGGTCAGCTTTTAGACAGAACATCAATTTATAAGATGAATTTAGCAGAATCTGGCGACTATAAGAATCTAAAGAGTTCCCTCAAACTTAAAAAGAATGATCAAGCAGTAATATATCTATCGGTGCCACCAAGTGCCGCAACACAGATAACAGACTATTTAGGGGAGGCTGGCTTAAATTCACCTAACGTAAAAATTTTATTTGAGAAACCCTTTGGAGTAGATTTTGAAAGCGCAAAAGAGATGGTTAAGCGTACTGGCAGTTATTTCGATGATAGTCAGATATATCGCATAGACCATTACTTGGCAAAAGAAATGGCTCAAAATATTGTGGCTTTCAGAAGCGGCAATGCACTATTGGCGCATGTATGGGATTCGAGAGCAATAGAGTCAATCGATATCTATGCTTCCGAAACTGTCGGCATAGAAGGTCGAGCAATATTCTACGAGCAGGTTGGAGCGCTTAGAGATTTCGTGCAGGGGCATTTAATGCAGCTGTTAAGTCTCGTACTTATGGATATACCCCCACAACTAGACTGGGATAAGTTACCGGCACAAAGACTTACAGCTCTAAAAAGTTTGGAACCCGTGGATGTTGAAAAAGCTATGCGGGCACAATATATTGGTTATGCAGAAGATGTTAATAATATGGGTAGTCAGACGGAAACTTTCGTATCTCTAAAACTTAAAAGCACAATGCCAGCGTGGTACGATGTGCCTATTACGCTAACTACAGGTAAGGCGCTCGATCAAAAGCGTACCGAAATCAAAATAAATTTTAAGTCTTTCCGCGGGCAACCAAGCAACTGCCTTAAATTTAAAATCCAACCTGATGAAGGCGTGGAAATCGAGCTGTTTACCAAAAAGCCTGGATACTCAAGAGAGTTAGAGAGACGTAAGCTCGAGTTCCGATATCCTGAAGATACCGAGCTTCCTGACGCGTACGAACAGGTAATTGTGGATGCTATTAATTCCCATAAAAGCTTGTTCACAAGCAGCGAAGAAATTCTGGAAAGTTGGCGTGTTCTTCAACCGTTGCTAGACCATTGGTCTTTAGACAATACGCCACTTAAGCGCTACATTCGCGGATCAAATATTTCTGAAATATTAATGTTGGAATGACATAAAGTGTAAAGCTTTGTACATTTTCCGGTAACTAATATCTGCCCATACGCCTAAAGATTTTATACAATCGCGGGGAAGCTAGGCACTGGTTCTAAGCCGATCAAGTAAATTTCCAAATGGAAGCTCTCAGGCACCGTAAATATTTTCGCCGGCTTCGTAACGCGAGTTAAGATCGAGCAGCATAGTTTTTAGGCCTTTCATTTCGATGTCTCTGAGATTCTTAAATCTGATGCAGCTTTTACCGACATTAACTTTACCTAAATGGGGCGCATAACGCTCCGCAATGTAATCGCCATCTACTACTGCGCAGGCATAGAGAGCCATGTAGTTTTTTTGTGGAGCCAAGGCAAGCAGTGGCCACTCACTCGCTTCTTTCATGGATTTGGTTTTGTATGGCATAAGTCCGTATCCGATAGTCGCACCTCCGCCCATACCGGATTTCAGAACCGGTTTCAGAGCCGAAGCGTATTCGCGGATAAGCTTGTCCAGCTCGCGCATGTCTGCTTCAAACTCTCCGCACTTACTAAAATATTCTTCAAAACTTTTGGCTTCTACTTTCATAGTATAAGTATACTATTTATTAGGAGGAGTGATATGGCAAAATATAATTCAGTTGATGAATACATAGCTTTATTTGAAGGTGAACTAAAAAAGCGACTTTTAAAAATTAGAAAAATAATAGTCGAGAATGCGCCTAAAGCAGAAGAAGCAATTTCATATGGTCTTGTGGGGTATAAATTAAATGGTAAGCCTTTAGTTTATTTTGGGGGCTTTGCTAAACATATAGGGTTTTATGCAACTCCTAATGGTCATGAGGCTTTTATGTCAGAGTTCGCAAATTATAAACAAGGGAAGGGCTCAGTACAGTTTCCCCTAAAAGAGGATCTACCAATAGAGCTTATAATAAAAGTTGTACTATTTAGGGTAGATCAAGTAACTAAAAAGGGGTAGGATGGCACAAAAAATAACACCGAATATATGGTTCGAAGGCAACGCCCGTGAGGCAGTCGAATTTTATATATCAATATTTCCAGGTAGCAGCATAATCGGTGGCAGTAAATACCCAAGTAGTGCCGATGAAGGTCTAGCTGATTTTCAGATAAATCTAGCAGGTAAGGATTTAACTGTTGATTTCAAGTTGGCAGACCATTATTTCTCTGCAATCAATGCTGGACCTGAATTCAAGCCAAACGCTTTAAATTCTTTCATGGTTAATTTCGACCCAAGCCGCGACGGTAAAGCCCATGAGCATATAGATGAAGTTTGGCAGAAATTAATCGATGGCGGTGAGGCATTAATGCCAATTGATAAGTATGATTTTAGTGAACGCTATGGCTGGGTTAGGGATAGATACGGCTTTACATGGCAGCTTATTCTTACAGATTCAAGTGGCGATGATCGACCATGCATAATCCCGTCATTCATGTTTGGCGATGGTGTGCAAAATCGGGCTAATGAAGCAATCGAATATTATGTATCAGTATTTAAGAATTCTAAGCGGGGATTAAGCTATCCGTACGGCCAGCCAACTGTGCCGGCTACCGCAGAGGCGCTTATGTTTGCAGATTTTACCCTTGAAAACCAGTGGTTTGTAGCTAACGATTCAGGAGTTAAGCAGGATTTCACATTCACTGAGGCGGTTTCGTTCGTAATTACCTGCAAAGACCAAGAAGAAATCAACTACTATTGGGAAAAATTATCGAAAAACCCTGAAAACGAACAGTGTGGCTGGTGTAAAGATCAGTTTGGCGTCAGCTGGCAGATTGTACCGGAAAATATAGAGGAACTCATGAAAATTCCGGGAGCTTTTAGTAAGATGATGGAAATGCACAAGATAGAAATGTCCGAGTTTTAGTAGTTAATTATTATATTTACTACGATGCTCAAGACTAAAAATAGTGACTCCCGGTTTGAACTTTTGAATGGGGCGGCTAGTTTTGTAGCACCTAGACTTTTGGGCTGCATACTAGAGCGTAAAATTAACGGTCAAATTTTACGAGCAAAGATAGTTGAGACGGAAGCCTATGATCAATACGATATGGCTAGCCACAGTTACCATGGTATTACTGGCAGAACAAAGACTATGTTTGGTCATCCAGGGTTTTTATACGTATATTTCACTTACGGAATGCACCATTGTTGCAACGTAGTTGTTGGGCCAGAAGGGCAGGGCTCAGCCGTTCTGATTCGTGCTGTCGAACCAATTGACGGCGAGAGTATTATGGTAGAAAACAGAGGCAGGAAAACCGGTAAAGAAATAACAAACGGGCCGGCAAAATTTTGCCAGGCGTTCGTAATCGACAAAACTCTCAACAATCACGATTTATGTAAATGGCCACTACGATTGGTTGTCAAAGATTCTCTCTCTGATTCACAGATCGTAACGACAACCAGAATTGGGATAAGCCAAGCCCAGGAGAAGCCTTGGAGATTCTATATCAAAGCTAATCCCTACGTTTCAAAACTCTGAATACTAGGGACACAAAGTAAAAAATAATATACAATCAATTTAATGGTATCAAAATACGCAGTGGAAGTAAGCGGCTTGCATAAGTCTTATGGCAAGCTTCAAGTTTTGAAAGAAGTTAACTTCAAAGTTCCGCGCGGCGAAATTTTGGCTTTACTAGGTCCAAATGGCGCCGGGAAGACTACGACTATCAGGATGCTTAGTACGTTGCTTAAGCCCGACAGCGGTAGTATGAAAGTTAATGGTTTTAATACGGCAACAAAAGGCCAGCAAGTTAGAGCCAGTATAGGTCTTACGGGACAGTTTGCCGCAGTAGATGAATATTTGACTGGTCGTGAAAACGTCGAACTGATAGGCCAGCTGTATCATTTGGACAAAAAAGAAGTTAAAAGTAGAGCCCAGTTACTCCTTGAAAAGTTTGATTTGCTCGATGCTGCAGATAGACCTGCAAAAACCTACTCAGGCGGGATGAAACGTAGACTAGATTTAGCGATGAGTTTGGTAGCCGAGCCTCCGATATTATTTTTGGACGAGCCGACAACTGGGCTTGATCCTCGTAGTAGGCTTGGTCTATGGGAGATGATAGCTGACCTTGCCAAGAGTGGCACCACAATACTTTTAACAACTCAGTATATGGAAGAGGCGGAGTATCTCGCCGATAACGTTATCGTAATTGATCACGGTCAAGTAATTGCTGAAGGTACGGTAAACGAGCTGAAGACAAAAGTTGGTGGCGAGCAGGTAGAGGTAGTTCTAAAGGATGAAGCGTCGCTACGTAAAGCCCGTAAAATTATGGGAGATCAGGTTTCGGTAAATGATACTACAAATACCATTACGATTTCAGCTAAGGACGGCGTGAAGTCGCTTACAGGAATTTTATCTTCACTTGAAAAGGCAAAAGTTCAGGTTGATACGGCAAGTCTGCGTCGTCCGACACTTGATGACGTATTCTTAGCATTGACTGGTCACAATACTGAAGATACGGACAAAGAGGAGGAATCTGAATGAGTACCTTATCATGGGCGGCAAAAGATTCAGCCTTACTAGCGCGCCGCAGTATTCTTCATGTAGTACGTAGCTACGACCAAGTAATGTCTCTCGTGATGTTCCCAGTGATGTTCATGCTTTTGAACCGCTATGTACTAGGTGGCGCAATTAATACTGGTGGTGTAAGTTATGCAAACTATTTGTTTGCCGGGATTTTCGTGCAAACTTTGGCCTTTGGTGCAAACTACACAACTATAAACATAGCAGTCGATATGAAAGAGGGGATTGTAGATCGTTTTAGGTCATTGCCAATGCACAATTCTGCAGTTGTAATGGGGCACATCATTAGTGATTTATTTCGTAACGTTGTATCGGGTTTTATTATTGTTTTGGTAGGTTTTGCTGTTGGCTTCAGACCCAATGCGTCCTTGGCAGAATGGGGGCTTGTGGCTTTATTGGCGGTTCTGTTCACACTAGCCATATCTTGGCTGTCTGCAATACTTGGTTTATTGGTCAAAACAGTTGAAGCCGCGCAGTGGATGGGTTTTGTTATAATCTTCCCACTTACATTCGTATCTAGTGCATTTGTCCCCACCAATACGATGCCTCGTTACCTTAGAGCTTTTGCTGAGAATCAGCCACTGACACATGTAATTGATACCATGCGCTCTTGGCTTGTCGGAACACCACTGGACAATTCTGGGTGGTTAGCCTTTGTTTGGTGTATTGCCATCATTGTTGTCTCTGTACCCGTAACTGCCTGGCTGTTTCGTCGCCGCTCAAACTAATATGGCTAAATTCGAGGGCTTAACGATAATAAGCGACCAGGTAGACACAAAAGAGCTTTCGGTAGTTTTACGCGAGCTACGAAATACTTTAGATATGACTGTTACGGGTGATGTTGTAGAGCTAGGTTGTTATGAGGGAACAACAAGTTTATTTTTGCAGCGTGAACTTGTGCATAGACCAAAGGCTGCTAAGAGTTTGTGGCTGTATGATTCTTTTGAGGGCCTTCCCGAAAAGTCGCCTGAAGATTCTAGCCCGGCAGGACTTCAGTTTATAAAAGGTGAATTGTTAGCCAAAAAACAAAACCTGGTTGTTAATTTTAAAAAGGCTGGTCTACCCTTACCTCGAATAAAGAAGGCCTGGTTTTCAGAACTACGCAACGAGGATCTGCCTGCCAAAATTTCATTCGCATTCTTGGACGGCGATTTTTACGAATCCATTTTTGATAGTTTAAAGTTAGTCTGGCCTAAGCTGTCAGCGGGAGCTGTTATTATCGTAGATGACTATTCTAATGAAGCATTGCCCGGAGCCGCCAAAGCTGTAAACGAATGGCTAAACACGCATAAAGCTAGTATTAAAGTCGAACAAAGTCTGGCTATTATCAAGCTTTAGCTTTTATAAAAAAATGTTCAAAGCTATAGTATAAGGAAATGATAGCCAATTATTTCAGCAGCAAGACTGTCTCGCTAGTAAAACTTGATACGCCAAAAGCTGGTTCGCTAGTGTATATCGAATCGCCAACCGAAAAAGAACTCGACTATCTAAGTTCAGAGCACGGTCTAGATATTGACCTACTAAAGGATGGTCTAGATCCGAACGAGTCTCCGCGAGTAGAAGATTACGACAAGCGAACTTATATTTATACCCGCTATGTATTGCCAGCGTCAGAAAAGCAAACGACGACACCCGTACTAATTGTGTTTGGTGTCGATATGCTCTACGTAATTGCGCGCCAACCTTTCGGAGATCTAGAGAAACTCCTTGATAGTGGCGATGTGACAACTAGCAAGAGGGCGCAGACTCTGCTACAGATTTTGGCTACGGTCAATCGAAGCTATCGTAAAAGCATTAACACCATTGCTCGCCGCATCTGGCGGATTCGCTCAGAACTTAGTAAGGTGCGCGTAGATAATAAGAACTTCATTGAGTTCATAGATATCGAAGAAGATTTGAATGATTTCTTGCTTGCTCTAGAGCCGATGAACGCTCAGCTAAATCATCTGCTAACTGGTAAGTCTATCAGGCTATATGAGGACGATAAAGATTTGATAGAAGATCTCGAGTTGGGTAGCCACGAGCTTATTTCGCTTTCTAGCAGCCAGCTTACCACAATCAGAAACATTAGAGATTCATACAGCACTATAGCGACAAACAACCTTAACTCAGTAATCCGCTTAATGACTGCCATCACGATTGTCATCGGTATTTGTACAATGATAACTGGTATATACGGCATGAATGTGGCTCTTCCAAATGACGATAGCTCAAGTGCCTTTTACTTGATCGTAGGATTAATGCTAGCGATAATTGTGTCAGTCTTTGGCTTTCTGAAATATAAGAAGTGGCTTTGATGAGGGAAATAATCCAAGCCATATTTTTAGGGATTGTAGAAGGTTTGACAGAATTTTTGCCTATTAGTAGTACGGGGCATCTTATTGTAGCTGAACACGCTATCGGCTTTCGCGACTCATCTAAGTTATTCACTGTCGTAATACAAGTTGGTGCGATTGCTGCAGTGATTTGGCATTACCGATTAGATATTTTGAGCAGACTTGCCAGTCTAATAAAATGGGAAAATAAAGCTCAAAAATTCTGGCTTAATCTTGTTATCGCCACACTACCTGCCGGAGTCGTTGGACTACTTTTAGAGAGTACTCTAGAGAAGTATTCGGTGCCATCAACGGTGGCAATCACCTTAATTGTCGGCGGTTTCGTTCTGTTATGGGCAGAAAATAAGTTTGAGCATGATAAACAAACTGCTGATAACATAGATTCTATATCTCAAAAACAGGCTTTAGGTATTGGTTTAGCTCAGGTATTGTCGTTGGTACCAGGAGTGTCGCGCTCTGGGGCTACAATAGTTGGCGGAATGTTAGCGGGGCTAAAGCGCAAAACGGCTGCAGAGTTCTCATTTTGGCTAGCGATGCCGGTAATAATCCTTGCCAGTAGTTATAAGCTCATTAAATACAGCGATCAATTAGACGAATTACCGGGAGGCAATACGGCTTTGTTGGCGGGGACCATATCAGCATTTTTTAGTGCGCTACTTGTCGTTAACTGGTTGCTTAAGTACATTGCCAAGCATGACTTCAAGCCATTTGCGTATTACCGAATTGCAATAGGTGTTCTGTTGCTTATACTACTGGCCACAAATTTGCTAAGCAATAGCGTTTAAGGATATAATTTCACCAAGATGGTAAAACAAAGACGAACAAAAACTATTTTCTGGGTATTCTTGATTCTAATTATACTTGGGGCGCTTGGCTATGGCGGTTGGCGGATTATGCAACTGCGTAAAACGGCTGCTAATTTAGGCGGCCAACTTAGCGCAAAAACTGAGGAGCTAAACAAGTTCAAAAGTGACTTGGTTTTTAATCCGACCGCCACATTACAAAAGGTTCGCGAGGAATCTACCAAGCCAGTCATAGATGAAGTTGGAAAATTATACACTTTACCTAGTGGAGAAGAACCTGTAACTGCGTTAGTACAAAGTGATGATAAATCTCAACCACCGTTAAATCAACCATTTTTCGTAGACGCAAAAATAGGTGATTACTTAGTAATTTATGAAAAATCCGGCTTAGCGATATTATACCGCCCAAGCGAGAAAAAGCTGGTAAAAGTAGGGCCTATCGACATCAAAAACGAGCCTTCAGTTCCAGAAGATACTTCTACTCAGCCATAGGTTCTTGATAAAAGTATCTCTTTCCCGTGAGCGGTGAATCGTGAATATTAAGCCAGTCGGCGTTTTGTCGCATAATTTCGTGTACTGTTCCTGTATCTTTGCTTAATCTCTCCAACTTGGTCGATATGCCCATCTGCCCTGTTTCAAGGCTCACGGCCGCGCCAAATGACATGTAGCCATCAGTAATTTCCAGCGTTCCATCCTGGGCTCTCGCAAGATTGATTATTTCTGGATTATTCTTGTCAGGCTTATCAGTTTCACCGCTTCCGGCTAAGAATAATAAGTAACCTCCATGTTTCATAGTCTTGCTGAGTCTCCATTTTGCGAAATCATTAAAGTAGCCGGTTACTATCCGCTCCAGGCCACTGGATCGCATCCGTGAACTAGGCGGGAATGTCATCCATGCATCACCTGCCATTTGCATGATTGGTACTGTTGGTACTGCGGGTGAGTCGTCGTATAGCTTATAAGCTAGATGCCCCAGTAGTTTGCTGACAACAAGTCCATTTCGAAATTCATAGCCTGCTTCTTTTAGGACAATAGCTACAGCTGCTTCGACAAAGCCCGGATCTGTAATATTTTTATGCGGAGTCAATACAACTCCGCTCTTACCTTCTTTGAGCCATTCGCCCATGTTAGAGATTATGCCACTCCGACTGTTATCATCTCGCAATTGGTCGAGCATACTACCAAAATTAGGATCGGCACTCGAGGCCGTCTCGGTTATTACTTCCAAGGGCAAATTAAATCCCTCATAAAATTGGCCATAACCTTGGTATGGGTGCGTTGCTTGGTCGTTTTCTAAAAGCTCAATTCGGCCTCCGACATGATTACTCGCAAGACTACGAAGGATCTCAGTGGTCTGGGTGCCGTGTTCCTGCCATATTTTTGCAACTTTAGACATGTTATGATTCTATCAAATGCTGCTAAAAATACTATATAAGTATTACTTAAAACGAAAATTCTCATGTTTATAACTAAGTTTTATGAAATAATTTAAAAGTGGTAAACCCCGAATTACTAGTGCCGGCAACAGATGCTCAACTTAGGCAGTTCAGTAAGCGCTTAGATAGTGTAGCTATAAGACTAACTCGTAATTTAGATGAATTTGAATCAGTTAGTTTTGGCACAAAGATTGAACATGGCGATGGAGATATTTGGCGTTTAGAATTTTTCGGGGATTTTGAAGAGTATGACCGATATGCCCTTTCTATTTCTAACGCGGTACCAGTAACTAGAAATACAGGGCCAACGAATATAATAGATATGATAGCTATCTTTGGCATGGATGAAGCAGACGTAGAATCCATTAATTCTAGACTTAGCGAGGAGTATGGTGAACCAATAGACGTTAGGGATGATGTAGAAGGGTACTTAGAATGTCAGAATAGATTAACTATAGAAAGATCAGGCAGGGCAATACAGGCTTCCAAAGCTAGCATGGTTAATATTCTAGATGAAGATCTTACTGAAGTTGATTGTGAACTTGGCTACAGCTTGGATGCATTTATTACTGATAATGAAGAGTTACACCTGATAGGAGATGCGCCGGTTATTTTAGACGTAGGGTTTATTGAACACTGCCTTACATTACCCACGGCAGCAGACTTAATTATTGCTGCCAACGGTTTAATTAAGGTTGGATTGTTAAATCCAAATACTAAAGCTTTTATTGGTGCCCCACATATAATTTAGTCGTAGGAAAAAACACAATATGTAGCGGTTAGTGTTCGCGCTATACTACTAGTACTTAACAAACAAATCGCTGGAAGAGAGGTGTAATTCCTCCACTGTGCCGCAACGGTTAAAGTCCGATCTAGCATAAAGTCTCCCGAGCAGGAGCAAAAGAGCTATATCTGTAGCCCTCTTGTTTCTCTTATGAGCAAGAGGGTTTTATTTTGTCAGAGCGCATTCGTCCAATTTACGAAACTTCACCTGAGCAGCAGTTAATAGATGGCGAAGTTGTTTTGGCGCGCGAACTAGTAAATAGAGAATCTATCGAACTTCACGCCGAGCTGTTAATCAGTAACCGTAATCAATACGAGTGGGAGCATTTACCCGGCGAAGACCGTAATAATGCTGTTACTTCCTTGTTTGAGGAGCTTACCGCAGCGGGCGACCTCTCAGAGATAGATTTCGATGGCAATCAGGCAGAAGTCCACGCTGCTACTATTGCGAGGCTACTAAATGGCTACAGGTCTAATGCGCCTGCTTGGGAGCTAAAGCGTCGTTTTGCAGAAATCTCCGAGGAATTAACGGTTTTTGAGGTTTTTTGCAAAATAGCAAATGGCGAACTGCCTGAAGATACGGTTGTTGTTACGGATTCAGACTTTCCTAGCGATTCAGGCGCAAGTTTGAAAGAAATTCATGATCAAGGATATCGGGCCGGAAATAGAAAAGGCATGCTCAGAGAATATTCTTTTTTTAAGGATGAAGATGGTCAATGGGTACGTCATCTTGAACAGATATCTCAGAGTAATGCCATAACCGAGCATCGCACAAGAAGCTGGTTCAATCAAAACGCCGCAGTAGTACCGCTGCATGCCACTGGCGCTTTGAATGAGCAAGTAGTTACGTCCAGAAAGCGATTGCCAGACGGAGTGGTTTCGCTAATGAAGGAGCTTGATGAAACGAGCGAATACGCACTTCGATACGGTGAGCCGATAGCAGAAGCCGCAGAAAATGGTAGGCCAGCTTACGAAAATATTAGACAAAAATCTAAACTTGCACGACTAAAAGAAAAACATTTTATAAGCGAGCTTGAAAATTGCGAAGCAATGCTAACTGAACAGTTGCATGACGGATCTATAACTTATCAGCAAAAGCTAAAAATATTTCACCAAAAACAGGAAGAAATAATCGAACGCATTTTGATGCACAAACCACAATACGCCGAAGATGCGCGTGGTAAGGCTGCAGCTGTTCATTATCGACTAGCTTGTCAAGCGATTTATGCGGGCGACAGATATCAAGCTGGTATGCACATTGATTTTGCTTTGAAATCCCGAGATCCTTTAGCGGGCGGCAGTTGCGGTGGAAGCGGCTCAAAAAACAGTGTACTAGGCGACAATCCTTTAGATTTTTCAAAATCACTAACTGAAAATATTCTGGATAACTTTGAAAGCGATTTAGAGACTCGAAGCGAGGAAGACGAGTTTGGCTCACTGAAATTTGATTGCCCAAAATGCCAAAAAGAAAACAAGCGAGATAAACAC
>JALYSF010000006.1:0-11834 GCA_030854905.1 bacterium | reverse complement strand
GGGTTTATGAGTGTCAAAAGTGCGGCGCAGACGTAAGTTGCGGCCGCAAAAAACCGGCTCAGAAAGCCGGAGCGACCGCCGTAAGTTTTTTAAGTTATACTAAGAAAATGTTTACTAATAAAAAAGATCTTCAAGATGCCTAAACTAACCAAGCAACAATACGAACATCAAAAAGGTAACTGCGATGGACTATGTGATATCGACCATAGTCGAATCGCGGTAGATGATCCGACTAAAATGCCCTGTGTTACATGTCCTTTTTGTAAAGAAATTGTTACAGCCGAATTAACCGAGACGACAATTCATTGCCCGGCGTGTAAAATTACCGTTAAGCGATGAACACCGAAGAACAAAAAATATACGACGAACTGGTCGGTGAAAAATCTGAAGAGTTTTTCTGCGAAGTTTGTGGCCACTATCCAATCGTGCCAGTACATGGTCATTTCGAGTGCCCGGCCTGCCGCTATAAAACGAAGTGCTGCGAGGGAGCGTGAACGAGTTTATAAAAACTTGGCTTGATAAGAGAAATAGAATAGTAGTATTTGCAGGAGTGTTCGATCCGGTGCACCGCGGACATTTGTCGGCTGCAAAATCAGCGTTAAAGCATGGGAAAAAAGTCATTTTTTTCCCAGAACGCAAACCCCAACATAAGCATGGTATGACACCGTATGAGCATCGTTTTCAAATGCTAAGATTGGCATGTGAAGCTGAGCCAAAGTTCGAAGTAGCGGATTATCCTGAAGACCAACAGTTCATAGAACCATTCTTTAAATGGCTAGGGAAAACATACACGCAAGAAAACTTCGTATGGCTGGTAGGTAGCGACGTTGTCGGCAAAATATCTGCCTGGCCTGGAGCTGATAAGCTAAAAAAACTAAGAGTTAAGTCAGTGATTTACTTGAATAGAAAAGACAATGAACGTGTCGGTGTAATACTAATTGCCGATGGGTTAGGTGGAATACCTATAAATCGTACTAGGCGTTGGAGAACTGTTTCAACTAACTCTAAAATGAGCTCCAGCAATATAAGGGATGATTTCAAAAAGTACCGCAGTTCAGTATTGCCCGAAATAGCAGACTACGCAGTAAAAAATAAGTTGTATTAGCTTTTAGGCTTTGTCGAAAGAGATTTATTTGCTATTTCTACCATTCGCTCAAGCATTGTTAGGCCAATTTGTTTACGTTCGCCGGCTTCCTCACGACTTGCTTGGGCTTCGACGTAAGTCAGATGTTTTTGCTTAAATTTTTTGAATTCAGATTTTTTGAGTCCACTTTTCATGAGGAAATTATTAATCTTTTCGGTACCGATATAATGAGGCAAGACTACATAACTTGCTCCGGCTCGGTATAGTTCGGTAGCTTCAACTGCACTATTTGCGGTAACTATAAATACCGCGCCTTCGTTATACTTATCGAGCCATTGAGCCAGATATAGATTAGTACCTAAGTCATCAGTAATGGTAGATACGATTAATTGTGATTTTTCTAGGCTAATTTCTTCAAGTAACTCTGGATCAGTAACGTCCCCATAAATATTAGGCTCATTATCCCGTTCTAAGTTGTCGATTACGTGCGGATCGTAGTCTACGACAACGTAACGTTTCTTTAGTTGCTTAAATGCTGTTAAGAACTCGTGACCGCCCTTATGAAAGCCCACCAGAACTAAATCATAAGCTTCGCGGCGCTCTTTTTTTTCTTTGACATTCTTGCGTTCAAAAAAGTGGAGGTATTTTTCTACCAGCACAAACAAACTGTCAGAATATATAATCATGTAAGAGGAAATAGCAATTGTAATCAATGCGACTAACGTCATAACCGATACGGTTTCATCGCCAATTTGCCCGGTTCGGTTAGCTAGCAAAAGCAAGATAAGTGAGAATTCACTTACTTGAGATCCGGTCATCCCAGTCTTAAAACTAGTTTTCTTGGTGTAACCTGACAAGCCCATAACCGCCATAACCAGAAGTGGATTACCTATTAGAACTATTAGCGATAATACGCCGGCTTTTGGCAGAGAATCAGCCAAGTTTCCGAGCTCAAGATGCGAGCCGAGTCCGATAAAGAACAGTACGATAAAAAAGTCGCGGAGAATACGTAGTCTTGACGATATTTCTTGAGCATACGGTAAAGATGCCATGACAACACCTGCTAATAATGCTCCAATTTCCAAGCTAAAGCCAAAGCGCTGAAACAGCGAAGCTACGCCCAGCGCCCACCCAATAGCAAATAAGAATAAAAAGTCCTGACTCTTGGCGATTATATGACGCATATTATTGATGAAAATGATCCTAATCAGAACGATTGCAGTGATTAGGCCGATAAATTTAACTAACAATATACCGAAGTCATTAAGCGAAACTCCTCCTTTACTAGAAGCGGCGACTACAACAAGCGCAAAGGTTGCTACAACATCCTCAACTAGTAGAAAGCCAATCGAGATCTTCCCGTAAAGCCGATTTAGCTCTTTTTTATCGGCTAGTAGCTTAAGAATAATAATTGTGCTGCTAAAGGATAGCCCCAGACCTATAAACAATGCATTTTTCGCGTCGAAGCCAAGAAACTTCGCTACAACGAATCCGCCCATTACAGCTAAACCGATTTTTGTAACAGCAATGATTCCGGCTATTCGGCCGACTTCTCTAATTATCCTTGGATTCAAACCTAAGCCAACGACAAATAGTAGTAGCGCGATTCCAAATTCTGAGAATACATCGATTGTTTCGGGTGAATGAACGAGGTTTAACACTGATGGGCCAACAACCAAACCGGTAATGATATGTCCAATGATTAAAGGCTGTCTAATCAAACGCATGAATAGAGCCATCAGGGTACCTACTACGATGACTAGGCTGAGTTCAGAAAAAAGACTATCATGCATATTTGTTTTTCTTAGTTACTACGTGTTACTTTACAGTAAGCGTAAGCTAAAAGTCTACATTATGAATGATATTTTTCACAAAATCGCCAACAAAGTCAGCGCCATAGCAGGAGCGCCTATAACTTTTCTGCTGGCAATTTTAGTTGTTGTCATCTGGGCGACAACTGGGCCGATGTTTGGTTTTTCTGACACATGGCAGCTGATTATTAATACCGGCACTACGATCATGACGTTTTTGATGGTGTTTTTGATTCAAAATACTCAAAATCGTGACGGAAAAGCCGTACAGTTAAAGTTGGATGAGTTAATCAGAGCCAATAAGGGTGCTCGTGATGAATTCGTAGGCTTAGAAAGCTTAAATGACGACGAGCTGAATGCCTTGGATTCGGAGTTCGATACGCTTCATGAAATGCGTGCTAAATCTCCAGTTATGCACAAATTGCATCAGACTATTGAAGCCGAGAACAAGCGTCGCCGCGAAAAGACCCTGGCTTACAAGGCCGCCAAGGCTACGATGGCAGTGGGCAAGGCCTCCGGAAACGCCGTAACTGGCGCTAGTCACGCTGCAGTTAACGCGTTCAAAATTCCCGTCGATAACGATAAGAACTGACACTAATGCTACTGAGCGAAGCGAAAGCTGTACCTAGCACAGCCTTTAGCGAGAGGTGAGAGCTGCCAGTGGCAGTTTGCAAGGCCGGAAACTGATTTAAAACTTGTTTTTAAGTAAGTTGAGGCGGGATCGCAACTGATTTGCCTTACTGGCAAGTCAGATTGTGATGATTGTAGTTCGTCCGCCAGCTGGCGGATCAATTCGAACAATACCCGGGAGAGCAGAGCTCTCCCTTACTATCTAAAGAGCTGAGCTCTCCCTAAAGCTATTACTACTGCTGTCTTGCAGCAAAAGCATCTTCGATTGCTTTATTGAAAGCTTCGACTGTTTGTAGGTCTTGGATGTTCACTTCTTTGCCGTCAATAAAGAAGGTCGGGGTTCCTGTAACATTCTTACTGCCGCCTTCGGCAACGTCGGCATTAATTACGCTGTTGGTGTCGCTACTGGCAACATCAGCTTGATAACGCTCAATGTCTAGGCCGATTTGGCCGGCAAAGGTTTCAAAGATTCCAGCCGCGTTAGTCGAATTTTTCCAGCTTGTCTGGTTTTGGTATAGCAAATCATGTAACTCCCAGAATTTACCCTGATTGGCAGCTGCTTGGGCTGCTCGGTGAGCAGCACGAGCATTGGGATGGATTGTTTGAAGCGGGAAGTGCCTGAATTTAAAAGTTATCTTATCCTTGTTGATTTCTTTAACTTGGCGCACGACAGGAAAGAACGAAGCGCAACCGGGACACTCGAAATCTGCAAATTCTACTACTTCGACAGGTCCGTTACCAAATGATCTGGCTTCTATGCCTGATTGAGTGGCTGAGGCCTTGTTGTTAGGGTCACTGTTTACTTTCTCGTCACTGCTTTTACTCAAGAAATTAAGCCCAAGTATTGCTATTGCTACTATCAAGACAATTATTACTACTCTCTTCACTTTTACCCCTTCGTTTATTCAAGTTATATGATACTACATCTTCGACGGATAATTTCATGCATCACAGCTTGCGGCATAGTGATTTATACTAAAGCTATGAGTCCTCTAACGCTTTCGATACTTGCCGCGATTTTGGCGCTCATAGCTATTACTTTTGGTGGGCTTTACGTATTAGTAGGCCGTGTCGGTCATTACGAGGTAAAAAAGAAGGCGCAACTTCGCGAACCCGGTGCAAGAACACTTTATTTACTTCATCAAAAAGGTTACGAACCTCTACTGGGTATTACTATCTGGCAAATGCTATTCACTGCGCTGTTTATTTTGGTTTTGATAAATATTTTGCCGAGGGTCGTTTCTGTTTTTGTAGCGGTAACGGTTTTGACGCTAGGTAATGAAGTTCTAGCAAGTTTTGTAGCTCAGAAATTTTTACGTAAAAACTTGGATAAGTTGTGGCCTGTTTTAAATAAAATGCTTGCACTTGTAAGGCCGTTGACGATACCGCCTGCGAAGTTTTTAAACAAGCGTTACAGTAAATCCATGCCGACAATATTTAGCCGAGAACATTTATACGCTATTTTAGAGGATCACAGCAAATCAGAAGTTTCTGATATTAAACAAGAGGAACTATCTCTAGTAAAAGCAGCTCTCCAGTTTAGCGGCAAATTAGTTCGACATGTGATGATTCCGATATCCGAATTTCCGATTCTCGAGAGGAATACTTCGGTTGGCCCGGTCCTACTCGATGAATTGTTTGCATCAGGTTATAGTCGGTTCCCTGTGCGCGAAACTGGGCAGGAACATGTCGTAGGAGTGTCAAGCATTCACAAGCTTACTTCGATGAAGGCCGGAGGAGCAGTCGGATCCAGTATCGAAGAAGTTCCATATATAGCCGAGGAATCAAATTTAAAAGGTATTCTGTCAATTTATCAATATTCTCACCAGACCGCGTTTTTGGTTACCAATCGTTTCGACGATGTAGTTGGCCTTCTACCTCTCGAGCTAGTCGTCGGAGAGTTGACTGGCCACAAGCCTAGCGAAGCGATTGAAACAGTGGTAGAATAACATTAATGAAATATTTTGGCTTAAAGGATAATAATCTCCGGGTCGGCAAGTTTTAACTTGGCGAAATGCTTGCACTCGACCCAAAATAAGCCAAACATTAACTAATACTTTAAGGAAATTTATGGAACGAACTTTATCAAGGGATTTGTCTGGTCAGATCGGCAAACAGGTTAGCGTTAAAGGGTGGCTACATAAAAAACGGCTGCTCGGTGGCTTAACTTTTTTGTCGCTGCGAGATCGAACAGGATTAGTTCAGGTACTGATCGAAAACAAGGAAGAAGTAGAGAAACTTCGAGGGCTTCAAATCGGTACCGTATTAGAGATTTCTGGAAACGTGGTCGAGGAACCACGCGCTCCTGGCGGAGCCGAGATTCATGAGCCAGCAGTCACAGTTTTAGTGCCAGTTACTCACGAACCTCCGATTGAAATCGACAAACCGATTAGTCACAAATCCGAACATCTCGATACGCTGTTTGAACATAGAGTATTAAATATTCGAAACCTCCAAGAGCAGAAAATATTTAAAATAAGAGCTAGTTTAACTAGAAATATCCGTGATTTCCTAGACCAGAATGAATTTGTTGAGATAGACACGCCCAAATTACTTGCTGGTGCAACGGAAGGCGGAGCCGAAGTTTTTAAAGTAGACTATTTCGACCAAACTGCGATTCTTGCACAAAGTCCACAGTTCTATAAGCAGATAATGGTTGGAGCATTTGAGCGTGTTTATGAAATCGGCCACAGTTATCGCGCCGAGCCGAGTGCGACAACAAGACATATTACGGAACTTACAATGCTCGATATTGAGATGGGATTTGTTAGTGGCCATCAAGAAGTTATGGATATGGTTGCCGAGATGACTAAGCACACTCTACGGAAAGTCTACGAGCAGCACGTTGATGATCTAAAAAGTCTAAATGCTCCAGAGCTTAAACTTGCCGACAAAGTACCAGCTTTTACAATTGCCGAAATCCACGACATGTATACCAAGGCAACAAAAACGGATACTACTAAAGAAAAAGATCTTATACCTGACGAAGAACGTTGGATCGCAGATCACGCGCGTAAAAACTTAGGCAGCGATTTAGTTTATGCTGTTGATTTTCCTAAAGAAGCAGGCAAGTTCTATCACAAGTTTAAAGATGACGGTACGGTTGCTTGGGGAGATTTGCTTTTCCGAGGTCTTGAAATTGCCACAGTCCCACTTCGTGAAAACAACTATGAAAAAATGCTGGAGCAAATGCAGTCAGCCGGACTTGATGTCGAGCATATTGGGTTTAAGTATTACCTGCAAGCATTTAAATATGGTTTGCCGGTACACGGAGGTTGCGGATTTGGCATTGATCGACTCGTACAAAAAACAATTGGACTATCAAACGTTAAAGAAGCAACTCTCTTCCCAAGAGACATTAACCGCCTAGCCCCTTAATGATTGATGAGAAATTTGTGCTTGTTGGTGCGCTTCTGAATATTATTGGTAGCGGAACGTACGCGTTCAATACCATCAAAGGCAAGACCAATCCTAATCTCGTTAAATGAAAGTTTATTTTGCTTGTTCAATCCGTGGCGGGCGTGATGACGCGACTACATACGCGGAACTTTGTGAGCATATTATAAGACAAGCCACTCTTTTGACCGAGATTTTTGCTGATGGTAAACTCACATCAAGTGGTATGGGCGGTCACAGTAAAGAGATATGGGCCAAAGACATTGCATGGGTTAAAGATGCCGACGTGATAATAGCTGAAGTTACCACCCCTAGTCTTGGAGTAGGTTATGAAATAGCGAAAGCCGAGGAGTGGGGAAAGCCAGTTTTGGCATTGTTTCGTGATGATGGATCTCGCAAACTCTCGGCAATGATAGGCGGCTCGCCCAATATGAGGGTTTTCCGTTATAAAAATATCAGTGAAGCGAAAAATGCTATTGATGATTTTATTTCTAAGCAAGGCTAATCCGCTGTACAATTAAACTATAAATTAAAGGGGAATTATGGGATTATTCGATTTTTTGAAGAGAAGTAAGGGAAGAGACATCGACTTTAGTCTACCTGATTTACCCCACAATCTGGACAGCCCGAAAGAGATTCTTGAAAAAGCTAAGGATCTTGCCGAAACTAACAAAGAAATGGTTCAAGAAGTTACAGAACAAATCAAAGATGCCATCCCTGGAAATGCCGACAACACGGTTATTGATAAGGTTACCGACAAAATAAATTCTAAATAGATGCTCAAAAGATTATTCGCTCTAATAACTCTCAGTCTGCTTTTACTCGCGCCGACGGTTTCAGCACAGGGCGTAGATAACTTTAGAATCAGCTCATTTGAAGCAGATTATTACTTAAGCCGCGATTCTGCCAAGACTAGCATGCTAAGAGTTGAAGAAAGGATTGTTGCCGAATTCCCCAACTTCGACCAAAACCGTGGCATCGAACGTGCAATCCCAAAAAAGTATCAGGGACACACTGTTAGTCTGCAAATCGAATCCGTTATTAACGATGTTGGCCAAGCAATAAATTATACGACTCGTACAGAGAACGATAACGAAATATTACGAATAGGGGATGCTGATAAATTTGTCAGAGGGCGTCAAGTATACAATATTAAATACTCTCTCAAAAATGTAATTAACTTTCAGGACTCTGACGAGTTCTACTGGGATATCAACGGTACAGAATGGCGAGTGACTTCAGACAGCGTAGTAGCTAGGTTGCACCTGCCAGCAGAATTAGCCACCAGCAAAATAGAAGAAGAACAATGCTTCACGGGCTTTTCTGGTGCATCTGCGCAAGATTGCCGTATCACGACCGAGCCTAGCGAGGATGGCTTGCTTACAACAGTCAGCGTTCTAACTCCTCTGGCTGCTGGTGAAAATTTGACTATGGTCATAGGCTTTACTGACGGCACGTTTGAGCTAGGATCTGAAATACAAGCCGAGAAGAATCGAGTAAAATTATTAATTATTGCTGCTATAGCTGCATTTCTAGCTCCGATTTTAGGAGTTGCAGGCTTTATGATAAATCGCTGGAGAAAGTATGGACGAGACCCTTCACGCAAAACAGCGATAGTGCCTGAGTATATTCCACCACAGGGTTTTACTGCGTTAAAAGGTGAGATGATTCTCCAAGAAAAAATACGCCCAGTGGCTGTTACGGCAACGATTTTGGAACTTGCTGTGGCCCATTACATTGTAATTCATGAAATTAAGAAAAAGAGTATATTAAAAGACTCTACCGAGTTCGAGCTTGAAATCGTCAAGGATGTATCGACCTTAGCCCCAGAACAGCAGGCAGTTCTAAACGAAATATTCAGCAGTAATACTGCAGTAGGGCAACGAGTTAACATGAATACGCTAAAAAATAAGCTGCATAAAACAGTGCAAGATCTTGATAAATCTTTGGGTGATACTTTGTCGCAGCAAGGTTATTTTAGGCACGCTCCACATCAAGTAAAGAAAAACTACCTCAAAGCCGGCGGAATAATGATGGCTATCGGTTCGATAGGCTTTTTTATACCATTCTTCATTCCCGTAACATTAGGATTGTTAATCGCGGGTGGAATAGTTATGGCTTTTGGAAATGCTATGCCAGCCCGGACGCATCAGGGCGTAGAAATGAGGACTTATCTCGACGGTCTAAAGGAATATATGAAGTTAGCGGAGCAAGAGAGACTAGAATTCTCCCAGGGATTAAACACGGCAGAAAGATTTAAGGCTAGCCCGACCGACCCAGCCGAAAAGATTAAGCTGTTCGAGCGCTTGTTGCCATATTCTGTACTGTTTGGTCTTGATAAAGATTGGGCTAAAGAGTTTGCTGATTTGTATGCGCAGCCCCCATCCTGGTATTCAGGTAATGTTGGCACATTCAATGCTGCGTATCTGGGTGCGTCGCTCGGATCTTTCAATTCTGCTACTGCCAGCGCATTTAGCGCGCCAAGTAGCTCTGGAAGCAGCGGCTTCGGCGGTGGAGGTTTCTCGGGCGGTGGTGGCGGTGGCGGCGGCGGAGGCGGCTGGTGATTTTTCAGAGGAGGGGCTCGCCCCTCCATATTGATTTTGAAATAAATTCAAAATCTTCATTCCTCCCCCGCTTTTGATGGATTGAACTAAAACCAATCCTTCAAAACGGCGAGCTCTTTGAGCTCGTGCCTAAACTTAAGCATTTATTGCTAAGTTATGTTGTTTTTGAGGTAAGTACGTCTCACTCCTTGCAGTACTAAAACAGCTTCTGAGGGCAGGTCTGGTCGTTGGTCGAGCTCAGGGAAGCCATTACCCTTTCTGAATACAATACTTTTCTTGGTTAAAGCCTCAAGCCCGCTGCCAAACGGTGCAGACACGACTTTTTTAACGCCTCTCTCTTTAGTGTAAGCAATCAAGCTAGGGTCGTCGTGATGTTCGTCCTGGCCACCAACTTCATCTAGAGTGGGAGCGGCCATCAACTTACTATTAGTAGTGTATGTACCATCTGATTTGGGATAAACTTTGCCGTCAAGGAAATCTTTGAATGTTAACTGGCTCCAGTCACCTCCATGCCCTAGCGCATTAGTAAGGTTTCCGCCGTTTATAAGAGCCGCTACAGCTGCTCCGCTAACGGCTCCCCCGACAAGCAATTCATAAGCGGCTTTAGCTAAAGTTGATGGTCGTTTCATGGCCAAATTTAAAGCAGCTACTAATCCGACATAAGCTATCCTTAGCTTTGCTCGATTCTCTCGGAGAGTCTCATCCAATTGGTCCGGCGATAAGTCAGTAGGGCGAAAAGCTGCATCGGCAAACGATCTTTCAGCGTAGCCGTATAGCGGAACATTATAAAGTAGAATGCCTGGGATGCCTCGTTCATGAAGGGCTGGAGCGTGCGGGTCTCTTAAGAGGAATCTAATCTCCTCAAGAGATGGTGGACGATCAGGGTTGAAAATCGGGGCGTTATTAGCATCCTTTTTCATCTTATTACGGTCCTCGTAACGGAACCTTGCTTGCTTGCTGTACAGTATTCGTGAAACATCTGAGATGTGGTAATTCTCTGGTGGACGGTATTTGCCATCAACTAATGTTCGTGCTAATCTGCCAATCTTAAGGGCTTCTTTAAAAGGGATTGTTTTAGCGGCCGGGTCGAATCCTTCAACTACATCTGGAAGTTCAAACATTCTCTCGTACGAACTGGATTGGCCTTCTCTCCATTCGACCAAATCTACAAGCTCTATAAAAGGTAATAAATTAGCATCCGGTGTAGAGTGATGTACGCGGTGTACTGCAGCCCAACGTTTAGCGTCTGCCAAATGGGCCCCAGCCACTCTAAAAGCCGTTTCTACCGGCACATCTACCTCTAAAGATCTATGAGTTAGTATTCGGTGTTCATACACGGCCGTCCTGACAAGCGATGCAAAAGCTAATCCACCCGTTAATGCAATGCTTGAGCCTATTTCGCCCTTTTCCATAATTCTATTATGCCACGATGACTTAGCTACTGTGCAGGTTGGGTTCTTAGGTCTTCGCAGGCGACTGAGTCGTTGTCGCCGTCTAGTCGGTTAGTGTCTTGACTAGGGCCTCCAGCCTTGCTGAAGAACCGTTGAGCTTGATCGCGGTCAGAGAAATCAGGGCAATTGTATTCGTCTGTTGCTTTGCCCTGAGAGCTGTCATTGACAACGTTGCCTTCTTTGTCGCGAAGTACCTTGCTCGGCTCGCCTTTAAGTATTTTGCCGATATCCCAGTCATTGTTGGTAGCTTCAAGGCCTAATGCACCTAGAAGAATAACTATAATTACGCCTAATATGCCTTTGCTAACTTTGCGAGTTTTGCTGCCACTGTAATCAGTAGCTCGAGTTTTGACATCTTTTAAAATGTCGCGTGGATTTGCCATTTAGAACCTCCCAGTTCCTTAGTTGCTTAGATCCAATAAAGGTAAAGATAGATAGCGAGGATGAGTAATAAGATTATTACTCCCATCCGAACTTTCTTGTTGTTGCGATATTTGTCCATAAGATTAATATAACAGGAAAATGTAATGAACCTGTAATTATCCTCACACGTAAAACAAAAAGCCCTTGAAGGGCTTACTATTTTTGAGCGTCAGCGAACAAGTGCGTTAGTGCTGGCTTTAGGTAGGGTAAGGTGAAGTTTTGTCCGCCAGCCGGCGGATTACTTCAAAATCAAAAGGGGGGAGCAAGCTCCCCCTTAATCTAGCGTCTAAGCTAAATATACCCAAACAAAAAAGTCCACGAGGGACTTAGTACTTGAGCGATAGCGAACCGGCACTCTTAGTGCCGACTTTAGGTGGGGGACTGCAGATTTTGAATTTACTTCAAAATCAAAAGGGGGAGCAAGCTCCCCCTTAAATATTATCTAGCGTCTTTTTCGCGTGCTTCTGCAATACGA
>JALYSF010000035.1 GCA_030854905.1 bacterium | reverse complement strand
GTGTATCGGAAGCCATTCTTACCGGTAGCATTAAATAGCGCAAATGATGCGACTATAGAATTAACGATAGATTGGGCGCGTGAAGAAATATTGGAAGATGCAACTACCCTTATCATTACTTCAAATCCAGCATGCTTAGCTTTCTCTTCGATGGCTTCGGCAAGCGCTTGGTCTACAGTGCTACCTTCTTCTTTCTTTTCGCCGCCACCTGCTTTATCTTCGGGCGGCTTCCAAGCAGCGGAAAATATCTGCTTTATCCACCACAGCGCAAGTTCACCGCCGCTTTTTTTCTTGTGGCCTTTCCTCTTCTTGCCCGCTTCGGCGTTAGCATTTTTGCGCCAGGCCGGATTAGCCGGACGTATTAGTATCTGGATGCCTGCACCATCTTCTTTGTCGAGGTTTGCCAAAGAGTTTAATATAGCGCCCATCGCGTCACGCTTGATTTCACTATAGGTGGCAATTGGGTAATGATACTTTTCGCTAAGACTTAGTTCTCCACCCATAGTCCCTGTTATCTTGCCTACCGGGCTGAAGATATTATGCTCTGTTACTTCCTCTAGCCGAGCCATTGGATAGGCGCTTATTATTGCCTGCTGGACCACCTCAGATAAAACAACTGGCACAGCTACATAGAAATACACAAACCCCTTAGTGCCAACTATTTCAAAACCGAAATGTCTTTGGCCATAAATCTTGGATTTGAAGCCCTTTTTTAGAGTAGTAGATATAATTTCATATAAAATCTCGGCCTTGGAAATTGTTTCGTTCGTAACATCTCGTACGTCTCGGGAGCCCACTTCGGTATCGTCGCTTAAAGGTGGTAGATGGATAAAAAGAGTTACCATCTTTAGGCCACGCTCATAATTTTTCTGTTCTCTAAGTATTTTTTGAGAGTGCAGGAATATAACTAATCCAGCAATAACAATTGCTAGTACAAATATCAGCGACATGGCTATAAACCAGAACATCCCCTACAAGCTCCCCACCACTATTCGGCGCTTAACTTAATATCTTTATTGTAGCGCTTTTTTATATAGTCGGCGCGTACTTTATTTAATTCTTTATTTTGCTTGTAAGGATCGCCCATAGTTGCGGTTACGACATTTTTAGCCTTTAAAACCCACTGCTTCTCAATAAGATCAATATCGTCGGCTGCCAAGTCATCTTCTGATGGCATAGATATTTGAGCGGCCGCCTGAGTTACTTGTGGGTCATCAAATGCTTGATATGCTGGCGACACTGCAGGAGTTTGAGCTGCTATTGGTGCGCCTCCACCCGTCGAACCTGTTTCCGGATTAGGGAGACCATACTCATAAGAACCCCCGTTAACCGGTGGTACAGTTTCGTTATTGGGGAGCGGAGGTAATGTTTCGTTAGGTTCCATACTTCAAACTAAATTATAACAGATTACTTTTTAGTCTTGCTCAAGTAAAAGATGAACAATATGACGAAGGCAGCAAGCATAGCTGCTGTTACTACAGTAAGCTGCCGTAGCGAGGTCATTACTATAAAAAGACTCGCCGACATACCTAAGCTTAAGGGTAAATACACAGCCCAAGCCCTGTTATCACTGTTAGTTAAGTTCTTGATGAGAAATGAACTTGATAGTCCAGTAATAAGACCAATAAGTACTATAGGAATTACAAGGATTAACAAAGGAGAGTCCTTTGGAGAAGTAGTAAGCAAAAGCCCTAACAGGCCTACTGAGCATACAAATAGTAGAAAGAAAGTTTTTTTATACATTAATGGTCTGTAATTTTAAAAGTTGTATCACACCAACCATGATACAACTATTAAAATTTTTAGATTATTTTATACAAGGAGCCGAGGCTGTAAATGCACCGTAAATATAGATTATTTGGCGCTTACGGCCATCGGCTTTGACTGACCGCTCATTACTGCTTTAGGCAGTGCTGAGCGATGACTTTTCAGCGTTCATTTTTTAATGTTTGTTTTGGTGCTGAATGTTTTTATAGTACAGTATGGATTAATAATAGTCAATAGCATATATATTCATAATACGTTGTTATTATTATAACGTTACACTATTAAGTTCTTTCTACTTCTATAAATAGAATATTATTTATGTTGCTTAAATTACTACTATTTATTCGTTTCTACGATGATAGTTACTACCTTAAAGCAACCAATATCCATCCTTTAACGACAATTTTGATGACATCAAATTTATAAATTTGCATCCATATAAATGAACAATTTTTAGTACACTTTGCATGAAATTATGTATGAAAAATTATTTATTATCGCACTAATATTTAAGAAAATTCATTTTCTTAAATATTGCTTTTTATAATTTTTAATTAATAAATATTTTTGCTGAATAAACTTATCTCATGCACTGCTAAGCTATATTTTTGGAAGCTTTTGCCCTAAGCTTCGGTTAAGACAAATTAAGGCATTAAGGGATTTACAATATTTAAAACTCGATTAATCCAGTTTGGACAGTCACATATGCTTAATATTGTCGTTAAGTAGTATGATTATTCCAGAAAATAGACGTTAGCTACAATCCGCGCGTATAAAACTCATTAGTTGAGTAGGTAGTTTAATATGTGGTTAATTAGTAGACTGGCTAGTATATAAGCGATACGACTCTATATAGCCGGACAAAATCATACAATTGATATTGTTTTACTATTTTTAAGCTATTTTAATTTAAAATAATAAATGTATACTGACTGTTTCGATTAGAATGTGCCAGTTTTGGCTAAGTTATTTTAAAAATAAATTAATACGTGTCAATTATCAGATATTTAATGTCCTAGTAATTACATACCAGTTCTATTAATTCTTACATCGATATGTAAATGTGCCAGCCACTAATCGGGCAAACAGAAAATACTCTTGTTACTTAAAATGCTGGCCAGTAGACCATCTATTTAAAGTACTTAGCATCAAAGGGTGTATTTTTTACACAGCTTTAATAAAAAATAGTGTTGACTTTAATGATTAAGCTTAATAATATAAGCGTAGCACTGAACAAAAAAAGTGCTCAAAAACAAAAACGACCCCTCAAGAACGGTTTCTCGCAAGCCGTTCTTCCATCGAAAACCACACATAAACACTCACAATAAAATAAAGATCCGGCTAACACGAAATAGCCGGATCTTTTTATTATCAAGCGAAATTTTGAAGCACGAGCTTGGCTAAATTATATAAATTGCTAAGTATAAATTAATAAGAATCTTCCTGGAGTTTTTGGTTTTTGATGCCCTTTCCTTGTCCTTTTAGACATTTAAGAATGCAGTATTTCTCACGCATCCAGTAGACAATACTAGCGACTACTCAAAACTTGTGATATATTCAGCTTATAGGGGTGGCAAGGAGTAAACAATGCCAAACGCCGCCAAAGTACAATCTGTTCAAGATAGTGGCCTACACGGCTCTATAGTAGATGTCGAATGTCAGCTAACTCAGGGCTTACCTAGTGTTGTAATTGTAGGATTAGCCGGCAAAAGCCTCGATGAATCTAAAGAAAGGCTTAGAAGTGCCTGCTTAAGTAGCGGCCTACCCCTTCCAAAAGGACGCATTACCCTGAATCTGGCACCTGCTGACTTACCCAAAGAAGGAAGCGGATTTGATGTAGCATTAGCCGCGGCCGTATTTATCGCCGACAAACGCGTAAGCCCGCCTCTTGAAAAATCAGTTTTTATTGGTGAGCTCGGGCTAGATGGTACTATACGGCCAGTTCGAGGAATAATTGGTAAGCTGCTTGCAGCTCAGACAAAAGGCATAAATAAGGCTTATATTCCCCTTGGCAATTTAGCGCAAGCAAACTTACTTACTAACCTGACCGTAATGCCGCTTACTACACTGAAGAACTTGTACAATTCGCTATCTGGGGCCATCCCTGAATCGCCTGTAATTACTAGTGGCAAACTTAACCTTGATAAAAAAAATCATGATAACTTATTCCAAGACATTGTAGGTCAAGAAAGAGCCAAGAGAGCGATGATAATAGCTGCCGCAGGAAGGCATAATATACTCCTGAACGGCCCTCCAGGGGTCGGAAAAAGTATGCTTGCCAAAGCGATGGCTGATTTGTTGCCCCCACTCTCTAGTGAGGAAAGTCTTATTATTACGCATCTTCATAGTTTAGCTGAGCGCGATTACGATAACATCATAATCGAGAGGCCGGTTCGGGCGCCTCATCATACTGCCAGTGCTACCGCCATTGTTGGCGGAGGACAGAATCCACGACCTGGTGAAATTAGTTTATCTCACGGTGGGGTTTTGTTCTTAGATGAGCTGCCCGAGTTCCATAGAGACATTATAGAATCGTTGCGACAACCCCTTGAAGACAAAATTATTAGGGTTTCGCGAGCAAAATCCAGCGTTGTATATCCTGCTAATTTTGTCCTGGTCGCAACTCGTAACCCTTGTCCGTGTGGCTATTTGAATAGCTCTAAACCTTGTCGCTGCAGCCCTTACCAGATTATCCAATATGAAAAGAAGTTGTCTGGTCCGATTATCGACCGGATAGACCTGCATGTACAGGTAGACGAAATAGACAATTCTCGACTATTGGACACCTCCAGCCAGACCGACAATTCTAACCTCATAAAAAAACAGATTGAAACTGCTATCCGAGCACAGAACAAACGTTTCGGGACTCCTTCAAAGTACAACAGCGACATGAATAACGCAGACGTTAAGAAACTTGGGAACTTAGCGCCCGATGCAAAGGATTTACTTGATACAGCAACTAAGCGACTTGGTCTGTCGGCCAGGGTTTACATGCGCACACTAAAAGTTTCACAGACAATAGCCGATTTGGAAGGCGCACCGCTTATCTCTACTGCACATATAAGCGAGGCACTTCAATATAGGCCAGCAGCGAGTCATTTTTAGGAGGGGCTGCCCTCCAGTCGGCTTTGGAATAAATCCAAAGCTCTCCTTCCTCCCCCTAAAGGCCATACTAAGCATGGCTTTCGCTGCGCTCATATGAACTGTGAGCGATTAATAGCTGGCGGCTAAAGACTAATGGCTCTTTGCTTACTTCCCTGTTGCCTTAACCTACGCTCTCTGTTATAATTCGTCTCTGATATATGACGCGAGGAAACTGCAATTAACAAACACACCCGCATTAATGAGGCGATTCGCGCGCCACTTTTGCGTGTCATAAGTGAAGACGGAAGTCAGTTAGGTGTTATTTCGAGGCGAGAAGCCATCGACGCAGCAAAAGCTGCCGAGCTCGATTTAGTCGAAGTTTCACCAAATGCTAACCCGCCTGTCTGCAAGATAGTGGATTGGGGTAAATACAATTACCAGCAAACCAAGCAACTGCAGAAAAGCAAACGTAATGCTAAATCACTTGAGGTGAAGCAAATGCGTTTCGGGCTCAAGATAAGCGATCACGACTTAGGTGTAAAGTGTCGCAAGATTTCCGAGTTCCTGGATGAAGGCCATAAGGTAAAACTACTGGTAGTATACCGAGGCCGCGAACTAGCCCATAAGGATATAGGATTTAAGCTTGCAGAAAGACTAATAGCCGGATTCGGCGAAGCAATTGTAGTCGACCAGCAGCCGATATTTGCAGGCAAACAGCTCAGTTTCCAAATAAGGTCAAACCCAAACTATAAACCAGTAAAAGAATCAAAAGAAATTAATAAAGAAATCTAGTCAGGAGATAAGATGCCAAAGTTAAAGACCCACAGCGGTACCAAAGACCGCGTCCGAATTACCAAGAATGGTAAGGTGCTTCGCCGCAAAGCTAGCGGTAATCACTTGCTGCAAAAGAAAAGTAACCGTCGCAAGCGAACCTTTGCAGGTCTTGTTGAACTGACGGGTACAAGCGCACGTAACATGAAGAGAAAATTAGGAGTTTAATCAGATGAGAGTCAAAAGAGGCGTAACTTCCCACGCCCGCCACAATAAGATCCGAAAGGCTACTAAGGGATTTACTAAGTCAAATCGCACGAGCGTCCGGCGCGGCAAACAGGCACTAGTAAAGGCTCTTGAGAACGCACACAGAGACCGTCGTGAGCGCAAACGAACATTTCGCCAGTTATGGAACGCCCGCATCAATGCAGGCGCCAGAGAGCATGGCGTGAGCTACAGCCAACTAATCCACGGTTTGAAAAATCATAAGATTGAATTGAACCGTAAGGTATTAGCTGAGCTTGCAGTAAACGAGCCGAAGGCTTTTGCCGAAATAGTTAAAGTCGCCAGTAAATAAATATTTCTATACACGAATGGAAATACTCGGCAACCAACCTTCTCGGTCTTTTAGGCCTGATGGGATTAGTGATGAGATTTGGGAAATAGAACGCGAAAAAATTCTTCAAGCTCTGATAGATATGTATATCCCCGAACAGCGAAAGAGGCTTTTGGCCGGTGACGCTCAATCTGCTGAACAGCTTGAAAAAGTTTTGGCAAATTCTATAGAAGGAACGGCTATAGCTGGTGCGGATAGTTGGCTAGAAAGCGATGAGAGAAGACAAGGCTTACTGACTGGTAATTTTGATGTGATCATGACTGAAGCTTCTCTACGCATAGTTAGTTGCTTAACGGAAATCATGCCCCGCGATCCATTTTATCATTAAAAAACTTCTCTGAACTCAGAGAAGTTTTTTAAATGTAAGCCATCCTATAAGCCGGGTTCTGTTCTCCGCCTTAAGGCGGATAACTGACCATCTATCTTGGCCGCATGTTGCCATGCAGCTCAACGCGGATTATTTGACGCACCGCCGTAGCGAGAAACTCATTAGGCGGATACTACCTTGCAGCCGACAGGGTTTACCTCTCCCGCGTGTCACCACGAAGGACTGTGGGCTCTTACCCCACTCGTTTCATCTTTGCCCCGCCGGATGGCGGGGTAGTTTAGTTTCTGTGGCACTTTCCCTAAGATTACTCTCGGTTGCCGTTAGCAACTGTCGCTCTCTTCGCTGCCCGGACTTTCCTCCCCGAAGGGCGGCCAGTCGAATAGCTCACCCCTGTATTATAGCAAAAAATACGTCAGAAATATATTATGAGCTAAGCGCGTCTAAAGCTTTATTGACCTCGGCGTCGGCAGCCTTGTTCAGCTCCCGAGGAACATGAGTAAAGTGTACGATGTCAAAATCAATGGTCAGTTTTTTTATAGATTCGAATAACGGCCATAAATCGCGATTCCTTACCTTGAATATACCCTTCATCTGGTTAACCACAAGGAGCGAATCCATAAATACATGCACTTCCCTAACTTTGTGCTCCTTGCACCAAGCTAGACCTGCCAATAAAGAATGGTATTCAGCCTGATTATTTGTAGTTATCCCAAGATACTTGGATCCCCGCATAAGTACTTTTTTATTCTCATCGTATACAACAAAACCATACGCCGACGGGCCTGGATTGCCTCTTGAGCCGCCGTCTCCGTAAAGGCTTACCTTTTTAGGGACATCTTCCTTTTTTGTCTGTTCAGCTACACTATCCCCTATTGCCTCAAAATATGAGTGCGGTTCTTCATACGCCGAAAATTCGAAATCTATTATCTTGACAGGATATTGGTCGCTTAAATCCGATCCGTAATACTGCCTAAGCGTCGCCAGCATATCGCTCGGGCTGGAATAGTCATCGCGGCCGTCGTAATCCTTTCTATCTAAATCTTTGATGAGTTTAGTATTAACGTTAATGACTTTTGCCTCACCAATAACTTGCCAGGTCGAAGGCGTATCGTGAACAATCTTCTCTACGATTCTTAACTTGTCTCCAGACTTTATATCCTTATCATCGGCCACCCTAAGAGTGCCGGTAATTTGACCGCCCAATATTTTACTGGCGGTTGCCTGGTCGAACTTTAGTTGTTTCATTATATATATTCTACCTTCTAATACGCGGTTTGGCACCTGCATAATCTTTGTCGAAAATAAAACTACAAGATACTGGACTACGTTAGGGCAAGCGGACTAAAATATATTAGCGAGTTCATCGCTATAAGTAGCCTTTATGATTTTTCTGAATAACAAATCATAGGGAACAGAAGGCGTTTAGGCCGTGGCCTACGCGCAAAGAAGATCCCACTTGCTTTTTAGCAGGTAAATCCTAGGTTGCTTGGTGGGCTCGCTTTTAGATTCGGGGATTGGCGCAGTTGGTAGCGCGCGCGGCTGGGGGTCGCGAGGTCGTGAGTTCAAGTCTCGCATCCCCGACCAACATAATTTTCTAACGTATTAAAATATCAATTAAAAACTGTCTACCGGCATTAATTATCGGGTAAATTGCCGATCCGAATACAAATATCAGAATAAACAAGAAGATTAGTCCCTGAGCTTCTATCGCATCCATAAGCCTTTGAACAGGCCTCGGCGCTATTGCATAAAGTGCCCTTGACCCGTCAAGAGGCGGAATTGGCAAAAGGTTAAATACGCATAAGCTAATATTAATCAGGAAAAATATTTGTATAAACTGGTAAAGCGCTCCTCCTCCGCTCATGACATTAAGAGGTATAGCTAGTGCGGCGGCGATTACTAAGTTGGTTAAAGGCCCGGCGAGTCCTACAAGAGCCATTCCATTTTCCCCGCCTCTCAAACGCATAGTATTTACCGGTACTGGTTTGGCGGCCATTATCATCCCCCCGCCCAGTAGAAGGGATATCATAGGCAGTCCAATAGTTAGGAATGGGTCGATATGCTTTAGTGGATTAAGCGAAATCCTTCCTTGAGAATGCGCCAAATCATCGCCAAGCCGATGCGCGACTAGAGCGTGCATCATCTCGTGTGGCGCCGCAGATAAAATCAAAGCTATAAGTATCGGCACGGCGTTGCTTATATCGAGTAGTCTATCCATTACTATTATTATATCTTAAAAGCGTTGACTCTAACAGAGATAGTGTGTATAATCGAACTTCGATATGCAAGTATGTGATTTAACCGGTAAAGGCAAGCAATACGGCAGTAATGTCAGTTTTTCGCAGCGCCATACAAAGAAAGTCTGGAAGCCTAACCTTCAGACCAAGACTCTAGTTATTGACGGCCGCAAAGTCCGCCTCAAATTAAGCACACAGGCAATCCGCACCCTAAAGAAAAAAGGCACCCTTACAGCTACTGGGCAACAAACCGCTAATTAAACTAGACAGCTACTAAATAGCTTACCTGAATGTGGGTCTTTTATTTGAAATTTACGCAGGACCTGCCAC
>JALYSF010000034.1 GCA_030854905.1 bacterium | reverse complement strand
GTATCAAGCCACTGGCTTGCTACTCAATTCATGCCAAGGCTTCGGAGCCCTAGGACACTTATTTTTGACAATATCTGCTCAGGTTCACTCAGAGCGGGGACTCCGCTCCATAGAGCTCTTAGCTATTAGTTATTAGCTGTTAGACGCTAATAACTAATAGCTACTAGCTAGTCCTATGGGTCTGGGCATCAGCCTCTACTTCATGATTAGCGAGTGTCAAATACACAATATCTGGCAAGCACACGAGTCCCGAATCATTAATTAGAGAAAATATGAGGGACCGACTGTTGCTAGGGGTCCCCAACAAGGATATTACTTGTTGGGGTTAGCTCTAAGGAGTCGTGCTTGGCATTGTGTATTTTGACAGCGAGATACTAAAGAAGTAGAGGCGCCCAGGAGTTTTTGTTACTTTTTGCGGACAAAAAGTAAGATATGATTCGATTGTAACTAAAATTTAGGAAACCGTTTTGCGGCTCAAAAGTAATGAATATATTTCATAGAATTTCTATGATTTGACGATATAGAAGTTCTTGTTGAAATTAAAAGTCGATACCTTTGTTGGCTAGATATTTCTCGTCGAAGTGATGTTTGACTTTAGTCATATTAGTAACGATATCGGCGATACTGCATAACTGATGAGGAAAATTTCGGCCAGTTAAACACAGGCTAGTAGTTTCGGCGCGGCCTTTAATAAGCTTTTCGAGATCATTTTTTGTAAGTAGTCCGTCATGAACTGCGTTATTAATCTCGTCGCAAATTACCAGATCGAATTCTCCGCTTTCTACTGCTCCAAGTGCTATTTCGTATGTATCCTTCGCAGCTTTCTTATGCTCGTCTTCGCTAATATCTTTGGCACTAATATCTCCGGCATTATAAAAACCTTTACCGCCCTTGTAAAAGCGCAGTCTATCTCCGTAAATAGGTTCTATTTGAGCGATAAAATCATGTTCCCCAACATTCCAGTGTTTAATGAACTGAATAAATGCGACCTTCCAGCCCGTTCCGAGTGCTCTAGCCATAAGCCCGACGCTAGCGCTGGTCTTTCCCTTGCCTTCGCCGGTGTAGACAACTACAACTGATTTTTTCTGTTTAAAATCTTCAAACGCCATTATGATTATATTGTATCAATATTAAGTCGATGTGGTTGGAATATAATTAGGATTAGAGTTCATAGCCGATGGGGCGTCTTAACTCTTCGGCCGAATTCGTAGGTTTTTTATAAATTTGAGCAAGAAATTGATTAAAAGCTTCAAATCCATTATGGTTTGCGAATGACGCATTAACTGTGCCAATGATTTCAGTCTGATCTTCAACTAAGAATGACGCCATTGATACCCGAGCTTCTTTAAGGGGATCTAATATAACAGAACAATTTCTCATCTCAATTGTCCCTGTTTTTAGGTGTCCAGCTTGAGTCATTCTTGCTAGCCTATACCAGGTTTATCTGTCTTTTAATCCATTTCTGTCATACAGATTTAGAGTCGAAAACGTTCCGTCGCCCAGAAAAGCAATTGAAGTAATTTCGGGATTAGCAACTACTCTTTGAACACTTTCTATTGATGCTTGCCTGTAGATTTCTCTGCTCCCAAGAAAACTCTCTTTTTGTCGCTAGCAAGCTCCTCTGCATGTTCGGCAAGAACATTTCTATCAGGTGCACTCTCGCCATTTGTAATTATTGCGGCTTGACCCAACTTTGCCGGTACGCTTAAAACGCCATTATCTAGCATTTTTTGTCTCGAATCGACACAAGAAAGTAATTGGCTGTATCTTGAGGGCTGGTATTGACTTCTAGACATAAAATCACTATAACATAATTATTAAAATAATACAAGACTGTTTATGCAACTCCCTCATGCTCCTGAAAAGAAAACCGATTAAAATGACTTAAATCTTGATCTCCGTGAATGCTTGTTAATAAGGCTTCGTAACCAAGAAATAATCCAACTTTTATGACTCTGCCATGAGGGGCTATATTTGTGTCTACTGCATGTATTAAGTTTTTTGAAGAGGGGTCTGAAACAGTCTTTCTATAGGCCGCTTCAAGTCGAGAAAATATCAGTATGGCGGGGTCTCTAATATCTTCTAAATCTAATAGATTCTCTGTGGAAACTGGGGCAAGTTCTTTAGCCCTTTCTAGCTTTCTAGTAGGCGATAAGTCTAGCCACCCTTTATAAAATTCGTCCTCGCCGCCGGGTCGGAAGTGTGCGACTCTTTTCAGCGCTCGAGTTGCGAATCCTAACATACCAGCTTCAGGTGATTCACTTTCGCTCAATGATCTTACAAATGCTCCTGAATTTTCTCTAGCGAAACGGTATATAGGCAATAACATGCTGGGAACTTCACTTGGAGTGATAGAGTCAGACAAACCAGTATAGTACCTCGCCCTTTCTTGTTCGTTTAGGGCTGGGTCTAGATTGGTCATTTTGCCTCCTTATATGAGCTTATGCTCTTGCAGTGCCGCGTCGACTCGTGGTCTATCGAAACCGATTATTACTTTGTCGCCGATTTCGGTTACCGGAACGCCCATCTGGCCTGTTTTATCGATAATCCTTTGACCGGCTTCGCGGTCTTCCTCGATATTGACCTCGTTAAAAGCTACACCCTTGCCCTTTAGGTATTCTTTTAGCATTTTGCAGTAGCCACACCACGTTGTGCTATAAACTGTTACACTAGCTGTGCTCATCGTCTTGTCTCTCTAGATATGGGCACTTTAACTCTACTAAGTCGAACGCTATTTAGATAAGTCATTGTAATGCGGAATAATGTATAACTGATAATCGAAACAAAGCCGGCTATAATAAACACCTTCACAAAATTGACATGCATAAAGGCCTCGATAATGCTTGTGTGGATTTCACCACTGTGTCCCAAAACATAATTCATGTCTATATTTTATCTTAGGTATGTAATAAATCAGTGTAAAATATCTTACATATTAGTTACATCTATTATAGAGTTTGTCAGTGTTGCGTAAGACGCAATATCTCTGTTAGACTAAGTATTAATGGGTAAAGCCGCTAAATCGCGACACAGTGCCGATGATCCTGTGCTGGATTATTTTCCTGCGTTTGATGCGCGTAGTCATATGGTTACAAGCATGGTAGGAGTTGGTTGGCGACTGGCCCTAACTGTATTGATACCAGTCTTTATAGGTATTTGGGCGGATGCAAAGTTTGAAACCGAACCATCTTTGACACTGGCAGCATTTTTTCTAGCAATCTTCGGTTCAAGTGTGGTAATTGCGCGCATGTACAAAGAATTAAACGATCAAGCAAAAGAAATGAAGTTCAATAAGCCTTCAAAAAAAGTTATGAAAGCCTACGAGGAGGACGATGACAACGATTACTAGATTTGCAGAAGCTGCCGAAAGTGGCCCGGCAATTCATATTACGCCCGGAGCCTTGTTCGAGTTCGCTGGGTTTACGATAACCAACTCCATGTTTTATGGAGCTATAAGTTCACTAGTAATTATTATGTTGCTGTCGTGGGCCGCCCGCCGAATGACAGTAAAGCCAAAAAAAGGTTTCATACAGTTCGTTGAGATGGGCACCGAATTTATAATCGGCACTATTCAAAGTTCACTTGGCAGCCGTAAGAAAGCTATCAAATATGCGCCGTTTTTTGCAACGGCTTTCTTCTTTGTTATGCTAACAAACTGGTTTGGTCTGTTGCCGGGTGTCGGCGAAGCATTCACCTATAATGATCAGCCAGTTTTTAGGCCCTTTACGGCCGACCTAAACGGCACTTTGGCCGCATCAACAGTGATGATGGTTCTAGTGCAATATTTCGCGATTCGCGAATCTGGTTTTGCTAAGCATATCCGTCATTATTTTGCAGGTAGCTTGAAAAATCCTGCTACTTACTTGCTAGGAGTTTTCGAACTATTTTCTGAACTAACTCGTATTGGTTCGCTAGCACTTAGGTTATTCTTGAACGTAGCAATCGGCGAGATTATCATTGCTATTTTCACTTATCTTGGTAGCTTTGCTGCTCCGGTAACTGCCTTGCCTTTTGTTGCACTAGAGCTGTTTGTTGGAGCCTTGCAGGCATATATCTTCACAATGCTTACTATTATGTACCTTGGTGCGGCCATTAAACATGATCATGATGTCGAGGAACATATCGCACATGATGAGGCGTTGGATGCTCCAGCGAAAGCATAAGGTAATGAGTAAAATGAAAGTAATTTAAGGAAAGGTTTTAACTAAAATGGACACAGAAGTATTAGCAAAAGGCATCATGATGGGCTTCGGTATGCTCGGGCCAGCTATCGGCATCGGACTTATCGGATCAGCATTCATGAACGCCGTAGGACGAAACCCAGAAGCAGCTAAATATTTTGGACAGGTTTTTGTGGTTATTGCGATTGTTGAGTTAATGGCCCTGCTTGTTTTTGCAAGCTTGTTTATTATCTAGAATGAGGCTTAAGGAATATAAATGACCAAAACTTTATACAGACTTGCGGCGACAGAGCCGACAATAAGCGACTCAGAGACTCGCTCTAGTACGGAGACTGCAGTACCGGCTGAAAAAGCTGAAAGCGGAATCTTGGGCGTAAGCTTAGAATCTTTTGTAATTCAGCTCATTACTTTTATCTTAGTTTTTGCGCTACTAAAGAAATTTGCCTTTAACCGAATAGTTAAGATTCTTGATGAACGACACAAGGTTATAGACGAAGGTGTTCGTCATGGCCAGAACATGAAAAAGGAACGTGAAGATTTCGAGAAGCAGACCGGAAAAATCATCAATGAATCCAGGCATCGCGCTGATGAAATTATTGGCGACGCCCAAAAAGAAGGCCGGGAAATCATCCGTGAAGCCGAAAAAGCAGCCCATAAAAAGTCCGAAGCACTTCTAGTAGATGCCGAAGTTCGGGTTGAGGAAGAAGCCAAGCAAGCCAAGCGTAAACTCGAGCGCGAAATTGTCGAACTCGTTTCAGAAGTAACAGAAGCTTTAGTCGAAGAAAAAGTAGATGCCAAAAAAGACGCCGATTTAATAGACAAAGCCCTCAAGAAAGGTATGGCCAAATAAACCATGCAAAAAGTCTCTCGCGGCGAATTAGCAAAGATAATTGCCCAAAAAACTCTTACCCAGCCCAAGGAACAGTTAGTAAGAGGTTTGGCGACATATATTACTGAACAGCAAGATAATATTAATCTTGATGATCTGCTTCGTGATGTTATGTACTATCGACTGCGACTGGGTATTGTAGAGGCGACCGCAGTTAGCGCTCATGAACTCGACAGCGTGGTCATAAATGATATAGAGAAGATCTTGAAAGCCGAGTACCCTAATGCTAAACGGGTAATAATTAATCAAAAAATCGATGCGAATTTAGTGGGAGGACTTAAGCTTGAGTTGCCACGAGAGACATTAGACTTAAGCGTTCGTGCAAAATTGAATAAGTTCAAGCAATTGATAGAGGAGAAACAGTAATGAAAGCAAGTTTAGGAGATGTCAGTATTGCCGATCTTAGCAGCGACATCCGTCAGGCAATTGCTGAGCTAAAAAAACGTCCAGAAATCGAGGAGACAGGAGTTGTAACTCGAGTTGGTGACGGTGTCGTATGGATCTACGGCTTGTCCAGTGCTGGATTTAACGAAATGGTAGAAGTAGAGGCTACAGACGGTACGACAATTACGGCATTCGCCTTTAGTCTGGGTCACGAAGAAATCGGTGCAGTACTTCTCGGAGAAGACGTACTTATCAAAGCTGGATCGAAGGCTAAACGCACGGGCAAAGTTGTGGAGGTCCCAGTCGGGCCGGAACTTATTGGTCGTGTGGTTGACCCATTAGGCAGGCCACTTGATGGCAAAGGTGCAATTAAAGCTTCAAAGACCTCCCCTGCCGAGCAAGTTGCTCCGGGAGTTCTAGCACGTAAATCTGTACATGAGCCTTTGCAGACAGGAATCGTTGCCATCGACGCTATGGTTCCGATCGGTCGTGGTCAGCGAGAACTAATAATTGGCGATCGTCAAACAGGTAAAACAGCCGTTGCGGTCGATACGATGATCAATCAACACAAGCAAAACACCGGAGTTATTAATATTTACGTCGCAATTGGGCAGAAAATGAGCAAAGTTGCAAGGCTTGTAGACCGGCTTAAGCGCGAAGGAGTGATGGATCAGACAATTATAGTCGCCACCAGTGCTTCCGACCCTGCTCCAATGCAGTACTTGGCACCATACTCAGGTTGTGCGATGGGCGAATACTTTAGGGACAATAAGCAGCACGCTTTGATCATTTACGACGACCTTTCCAAGCATGCTGCAGCTTACAGACAGATGAGTTTGCTACTTCGACGTCCGCCAGGACGAGAGGCTTATCCTGGCGATGTTTTCTACCTTCACTCTCGATTGCTTGAGCGTGCAGCCAAATTAAGTGATGAACTCGGAGCCGGTTCACTGACTGCCCTGCCGATCATTGAGACTCAGGCTGGAGACATCAGTGCCTATATTCCGACAAACGTTATTTCGATAACCGATGGACAGATTTTCCTTGAGACAAACCTGTTCTATCAAGGTGTTCGACCTGCAATATCTGTCGGATTATCTGTTTCACGTGTCGGGGGTTCAGCTCAGACGAAAGCTATCAAATCCGTTGCCGGACAGCTCAAGCTGAGTCTAGCTCAGTTTCGTGAACTAGCAAGCTTTAGTCAGTTCTCTACTGATCTGGATGCCGATACTAAGCAGCAAATAGAGCGTGGTCAAAGACTGACCGAACTTTTGAAACAGCCGCAGTTCAGCCCCTACTCTAGCTGGGAGATGTATATAATGCTGTTCGCTGCTACTAACGGAGCTTTCGATAAAGTTGAGCTTAGCAAGATTAAGACTGCCGAGGCTACCCTGATTCGTGAGTTTAAGAATAAGCACTCCAAGTTGCTAGAATCAATAAACAACGGTTCCGTGCCAGATGACAAAGACAAAGAAGCAATTCTGAAAATGGCGGAACACGTAGCCGAAAGTTATAAACCGGTGGAGAAGGAAGCGAAATAATCATGGAACGTCCAAGTACAGAATCTATGAATACTCTAGGAAAAGCTTTGGCCAAAAGTGAAGGTGTAAGCATTGCCTGGAACAAAGAAGGCATACTTATTGGCGATGTATGGTGCGAACCTAAGCCTTTAAATGCATATTTGGCTAGTTTGTGTTGCGCTTCTGAGAAGGTATTCTTTACGCCGACTCAAGAGCAAAGAGATGTGCTAGTACTAGCATTAGGCAGGACAATGGCCAGCGAAAGAGTTATTTCAAAGCGCGATGTTATTACCGATGAGGTATTAGTTTCGAGAGGGGTTAGTAGTGGCTAGTACACAGCAGCTCAAGCGGCGCATCGGTAGTGTCAAGAACACCAAGCAGATTACCAAAGCTATGGAACTTGTGGCGGCTAGCAAAATGCGTAAAGCAACCGAAGCGGCACATCGCGGCCGTGCTTACCGCGAAGCAGCTCACGCTATGTTAGTCAGGCTCAATATGGTCACCGAAATCAACGATCATCCACTTTATGTGGAGCGCCCAGTAAAAACTCGTCTTTACGTAGTGATTACCAGTGACCGCGGCTTAGCCGGAGCCTATAACGCAAATATAATTAAGATGCTGACTCGTGCGATACAGTCGGATAGAGCCGACAAGCTATCCAGTAAAGTAATTATTCTTGGTAAACGCGGTGGCCAGTTCTTGCGGCGTATCGAAGGCTTAGATGTTGTCGCTGCATATAGCGAGTTTGGCGATAACCCTACTGCCAACAATATTCGCCCAATTTTAAATACGATTACCGACCTATACAGAAGAGCCGAAGTAGACGAGGTTTGCGTACTTTATACTAAGCATAGAAGTAACATTACGCAGACAGCTGAAAATTTATCAATTTTACCAGCCGCATATGAAAGCGAAGAGGGCGACGGCGATCTACCCGATATTAGCAACGTAACATTCGAGCCGTCTGCGCAAGAAGTCTTAGAAAACGTCACAGAACGGTTGCTTGAAGTACAAATTTGGCAAGCGCTACTTGAGTCTATCGCCAGCGAACAATCTATGCGTATGTTAAGCATGAAGAATGCAACCGATAATGCGACAGACATAATCGCTGATTTAACTTTAGAGTTTAATACTGCCCGCCAAGCTCGTATCACTCAGGAACTTGCAGAAATAACGGGCGGCGCGGAGGCAATGAAATGAACGGCGAAACATTAACCACGCAAGACAAATTATTTGAAGCGGTGCGCCAACCTGAAATTGTTAAAAAATATCGTGAATTTCTCGCGACTGAGCTTATAGAAGATCTAAGCTATGAAGTGGATACACTGCCAGATGGTATTTGTGATATCGAAGAAGATGAAGATTTTGAAACTGTGTTTATGGCACTTTCGATTGCAGTAGGTGGAATAGCTGAGGAGCTGGCCGCCATAGATACAGATTTGACTGTAGCAGGAGATGATCCAAGGCTTTGCTCGGAGATTATTCCAAGCCGGATAAATCCTAAAGGTGACCTAAAGTCCACAGATCCATTTAGTTTTGACGTTGATCGTGGGAGCGAATTCGCTTCTGGAGCTGGTTTGTCGTTTGATCAATTTGTAGATGCACTCGGTCAGCGCGCACAAAGCATGGCTTTAGTGTTGTTAGACGAAATAAGATACCGCATACAAGATAGTCTGGAAGGTTAATTATGTCTTTTTCCGATAAAGCAGAAGCATTAATGGAAGGTGTACGCAAAGTTAAGGATGCCCAAGATGAAGCTTGGGGCGAAGGAGTGGTTAACAACAGGGCTGTAGTAAATCAGGATTTGGAGACATTTGGAGATAAAATGGCGACTGGAGCTGGATTAGATTCTGTGACAGCAAGACGCGTGGCAACTTATTTGAGCGATACTGGACTTGTGTACTTAGCACTAGGGTTTTCTCCGGCCGAATCCGATAATAAGACAATGGAGTCAACTAGATGACAGAGCCTTTTAGAGACAGTGAAGCCGTAAGTTTGCTTGCTGATCGAACAGAACAATCATTCGCACAATTAGAAATACTAGACAATGCACTCGAAAAACGAAACCCTGTCATTTTATCTCAAATTCTACTTACCCACAGCAGAGAACATTTGGAAAAGATTACTGGCGGTCCAATCGATCACATAGAACAATTTATAAAAGGAGTTTAGATAATGGCAGTAGCAGATAAAGTCAATACCAAAAAAGGCCGCATAAGTCAGGTTGTTGGTGTGGTTGTGGATGTAGATTTCACCGAAGACCACCTGCCTGCAATCTACAACGCGCTTGAAGTGAACCTCAAAGGCAAAAAACTATTATTTGAAGTAGCGCAGCACTTAAATGAATCAAGTGTCAGGGCGATCGCTCTTGGAACTACGGACGG
>JALYSF010000061.1 GCA_030854905.1 bacterium | reverse complement strand
ATTTTGTAGTTGTCGCAATACACTCCCGCTAAGTAACAATGCTGATCGTTCTAGGTTCGGTGCCCGGGTCACTGCTAGAGTCGGTGATTCGTCTCATTGCTAAGCTGATAATTTTAAGCAGCATTGTGTCGTAATCGATTCCTTCGTTTAGCTTGCAGGCTTTAGGAAAGTTGCCGTAATCTTTCAGTAAACTAGGAATAAGATTAGCTTCTAGGAAGTTCGGTTCTCCAGTTTTATCTAGTCTTATGTCTATGCGGCCATAATCTCGACCATTTAGAGATTTGAATACATCCAGGGCTAACTTCTCGATTTTAGTTTTTAGAGGTCCATCGGCTACAGCGACATATTTTTCTGTGTCGGCAGATTTAACATCGGCACTCAAGATTTGGTCGCCGTTTTTATTGACGGGCGCTATAAGCTCGAGTGGCATGGTTTTGTACTGATTTGACTTAGTGCTTTTTATAATTGCAACGCTAAATTCGCGGCCGGGCAAATACACTTCGACAAGGCTTTCGGTATCAAATTTATTAGAGATTGAATCAACTTTGGCTTTTAACTCATCGAAGTTGTGTACTACCGAAGCGTTGTCGACTCCCATACCGCCGCCTTTATTAGTAGGTTTAACAAATAGCGGGAAATCTAAAACTTGCTCAGGTATATTACAGACTGTGCTGCTATCTACCACAAAAAACGGAGCAGTTTTTAGGCCTCGGCTTTGCGCCTGAAGCTTAGCTAGCTGCTTGTCTTTTTCCATGAGATGCGACTGCCAGACAGAACCGGTAGTTGCAATCCCATTTTTACTCAAAAAATCGTTTAGCCATACGCGAGTTTCTGGGTCACCTTCAGAAACCGGTACAAGCGGAACATACATCATGCCAAGCAGTACCACGTCAGGACGTTTCGCCAACAAACACAGTAAGTCACTCGGTTTATTGATAAGCGTTATTCCAACATGGGCATAGTGACTACTTAAACTATCAGCAATTGCTAGCCGCGACTTGCTGCTCATCGAACTTAGCTCTCTAATATTTGAGCTGACTATCTCAATGCGTTTGTTAATCATGGGCAAAGCCCTCCTTAATTAGGCCAGAGATAGCAGGTTGACCGGAAAGTTATTTTTGTTTATCTAGTAGCGCTTACGGAAGCCGCCGCCACCACCGCCGCCATTTTGGCGAGGTTCTTGTGGGCGCGCTTCGTTGACCGTAACTGAACGACCGTCTAATTCTTTGCCATTCATATCTTCAATAGCTTTTTTGCCGTCGTCGTCATTTTCCATTTCGACAAAACCAAAGCCTTTTGAACGACCTGTTTCTCTGTCTTTGATTACAGTAGCGCTAAGAACTTTTCCTTGTTCGCTAAAAAGTTCTTCTAGTTTTTGGTCATCGATGTTGTAGCTTAAGCCACCTACGTATAGTTTCATTGCCATAATATTATTTGCTCCATTTAAAATTTATATCACACGAGTTTAAGAGTTATTCCAGGTAGTGATACTAAGTTTACTAAAACGAATTATGACAACTAGGAGGTTAATTAACCACTTGCTTAGATACATCATAGCATACTTTAAGCGTTTACGCTATTAAAACAGATTGGGTTTGACTAGCTCGTATGCTAATGCTTAAATTCTTTAAGTGGCTAAACCTATTAATCTCGAAGCCAACTGGTATCATAGTTCCCTGCTTGGCGCAGTAAAAATACATTTTTACTTCATAGTTGTCTATGCAGCATATACTGGATTATCTAAAGCCTGGAATGTGATTACTAACGAAGCAAGCCTTTGGCGCTGGGTAGCTCTTGGCATATTGTCGGTTATTGTAATAACCGTTTGGTGGCTAAGCCGACAAACTAACAAAGCACATGGTTATTACAAATTGTTACTGCAAACGCTTATAGTATCAGATGTTTTATTCGCAAGTTTTAATGTTTTCAGCCAGCGAGGGATGGCAAGTCGAGCAGTAGCACTCTATGCACTTCCGATAATAGTTGCCGCCTGCCTACTTAAAGTACGATGGCTCGTCGCCACAACTTTATTATGCGCTGTGAGTTATATTTTTAGCGCTTGGTGGTACTTCCATACGCATTTTAATGAGGGCTATAAGGCAGAACTCGTATTTGAGGTAGGATTTTATAGTTTGTTCTTTATGGTACTGGGCGCATCGCTCTTGGTACTTATCCGCCCTAAAACTAGATAAGTGAATAGTGTAAAATTAATTTAGAGGGAGAAATTTATGAATCTAGATATTTTTTCAAAAGATACTATTACTCAGCAGGCAACTTCTAAGGTCAAAGGTCCTGGCGTTGACGCAAATGCGGAACTGACCGAGCATGAGGTTGACGGCGCAATATATGTTCATCTTCATCTCGAAGTTCAGGGCGATCCAACTGTTATAAAACCAGGTAAGCATGCCGTTCATTTCCACGAAAAAGCTGCTTGTGATTGCGAAGGCTTCAAATGTGCAGGCGGTCATTTTGATCCGGGACCAGCTGGCAATACCGACCCCGACGCCAACCATGGCTATCACGCAGGTGATCTACCGAGCATCTCGATCGACAACACCGGGCACGGAATCCTAGACTGCATTACCACAAGAGTAACTTTATCTGACGGGCCGGTGTCGCTGCTTGGCAAAGAATCGGCGCCCGAAGGTACAAGTCTGATGATACACGCTAATCCAGATCCTCATACTCCGGGCGAATCGGGCTCAGGCCATTCTGGCGGCCCTAGACTGGCTTGCGGAAGTATTTTAAGGGAGAGCTAGACTCTCCCAGATTCGTTTGAAACAAGTTCAAACTTCATCTTCCCTCACCTAAAGCCGACGCATACGCGTCGGTTCGATTCTCTCATTGTTATGAACTAAGGGAGAGCTAGAC
>JALYSF010000033.1 GCA_030854905.1 bacterium | reverse complement strand
TAGGGCTGCCTATGCATTACTACGTGATGGTTGATTTCACCGCATTTCAGAAAGCAATCGACACTGTTGGTGGCATAACTATAGACGTAAAAGAGCCAGTTAGTGAACAAATGCTTCTGAATGGCAAGCCTTATTTCCTAAACGTTAAGACTGGTAGCCAAAATTTTGACGGCCTGAAAGCATTAGGTTACGCACGCTGCAGACATTGCGACTCCCGATCAGATTTTGGTCGTTCCGAACGTCAAAGGGAGATAATAATTGCCCTTAAGGACAAGATTTTTAGTGGCGGAACATTCTCTAACCCGTATAAACTTCAACAGCTAGTCTCTACTTTCGGAAACAATGTCAGTACAGACATCGGAACTGATGAAATTGGAAGGTTATATGAGATAGGCAAGGGGATAAGCGGCGATAGGATTTTGTCAGTTAGTTTAGTTGATGAACCGAATGTACTTCTAACAACTGATATGATTTCCGGCCAGTCAGTAGTAGTCCCAAAAGAAGGAACGTTCGTCTATGACGACGTAAGAGCTTTTGTGCGTAACCGCCTCAAAGACTCATTCTTGCAGAAAGAAAACGCACGAATAGCTATTCTAAATGGCACAAAAACCGCAGGTTTAGCAGGGAAGACTACGACCGAGCTCAAGTCGTATGGCTATAACATAGTTAGAGCGGAAAATGCACCTACTCAGGATTATGTAAATACTTATGTTATTGACCTGACTAGCGGAAAAATGCCTTATACTCAAAACTACCTAGAAAAGCGGATGCAAGTCACTGCCCAGCGCCAGTTAACGGATGCAGGCATAGATACAACCGATGTCGATTTTGTTATAATCATAGGACAAAATGAAGCAAATCGTCAGCAGAATTAAGCCAGCAAGCGGTTTTGGGCACATAATGCACATGCTCTCTTTGCTGTTATTTCCGGCGCTATTATATATTTTAGTTAGGCTAGAGTTTATCCAGTTAGCTGTAGCTTTGGTGTTATTTAGTAAATGGCGCATTTTTGCTGTCGGAACCAGGCACTGGCTAACTAATATAAGGGCTAACGCTGTTGATATATTCGTTGGAGTTTCGACAGTATTACTGATGGCTCAGACAGATTTTCAGATTACTCAGTTAATAATTGCGGCACTTTATGCAGCCTGGCTTATATATATCAAGCCGAGATCTTCAGAAATAAGCATCGGTATCCAAGCTATAATAGCGCAGACGGTTGCGTTGTATGTGGTGTACGACATTTGGGCAGATAAAAGCATACTTTGGCTGACAGTATCTGTTGGATTGATCTGTTTTATTTGCGCCCGTCACTTTATGAGTACTTTCGATTCCGCTGTAGCTAGAACGCTAAGCTACTGTTGGGGATACTTAACAGCATGCCTTGCTTGGCTGACATCACACTGGCTTATATATTACGGTCCACTGGCCCAGCCAGTACTAATAATCACTGTTGCTGGGTACGGTTTAGCAGCGCTTTATTATTTGCAATATAACGATAAGTTATCTATTAAGATCAAAAAGCAGGTGGTAGTATTAGTTTGTGCAACGGTATTCGTTATTATTATGTACTCAGGTAGTGCTGATAAAATAGTCCAGTAAGCTTTAGGAGGATATGTATGAATCAATCGACTAAGTCGTTAAAAAAACATGAACCAAAGGAATTATCCAAAATCATGATGTTAGTTGTGGCGGTGTTGTCTGGTTTCGGCGGCGGATGGATTGCTAGCAGTAGCCAGTTCCACCAGAACCAGAACAGCGTTCAGACTCAGCGCGAAGTGATATCAAGTGAGAGTGAGCTTATTAGTGGAATTAGTAAAGAAGTTGGGGAGAGCGTAGTATCAGTTAATGTTACCGGTACCGCAAATGCGCAGGATTTCTTTGGGCAGCTCCAGCAGATCGAACAGCAAAGCGCAGGCACAGGATTTATATTAAATGACCAGGGTGTGATAGTAACTAATCGCCATGTGGTATCAAGTAAAGATGCAAAAGTAAGTATTACTCTTTCTGATGGGACCGAACTGACGGATGTAGAAGTAATTGGACTAACTAATTCTACCGATCCGCTCGATATCGCTTTTCTGAAGGTCAACGACACAAAAGGCAAAAAATTAAAACCCGTTAAGCTCGGAAAATCATCAGATATGGAAGTTGGCGACAAAGTTGTAGCAATTGGTAACGCTCTTGGTCAGTTCCAGAATACCGTTACTAGCGGAATTATATCTGGCTTCGGTCGTAGCATAGAGGCTGCCGAAAGCCAGTTTAGCAGTAATAGTGAAACACTTATAAACTTGTTTCAAACTGACGCATCGATAAATCAAGGTAATTCTGGCGGTCCACTCGTTAATACTAACGGAGAGGTAATCGCGATTAACGTAGCGGTTGCAGGTGGCGGGGCAGAGAATATTGGTTTTGCTATACCGATAGACGACGTCAAGCCGCTCATCACTACTGTATTAGAAAAAGGTAAACTAGAACGGCCATACTTAGGCGTACGCTACGCTTCTATAACCGCGGATATTGCTTTCACCTATAGTTTGCCAGTCGAAGAAGGAGCTTATATAGTCCCATCCGATGGTGGCACATCAATAATCCCGGATAGCCCGGCCGCAAAAGCAGGTTTAAAAGAAAAGGATATTATTACAAAGATTGATGGAGAAGCAGTCACGTCAAAGCGAAGCCTTGTAAGCATCCTCGGAAGTAAAACGGTAGGTACCGACGTGGACCTTACGGTTTTGCGAGATGGCAACGAGCAGACTATAAAAGTTACTCTCGAAGCCGCACCCAGCAGTTAAGCGCTCTCAAAAACCTGTATAAAATCGGATATAGTAGTTTGCTTGAATCCAGCACTAACTGCGATACTTTTAAGTTCAGCGTGTTGCGCAGGTAAACTCTCAGTAAAAACAATTATATTATTACTATCAAATTGCGAAAATTTTGCAATTTGATAGTAAAGATCGCGGTAGTAGTCTAAGCCGTCAGGTCCGCCAAATATAGCATGTTTTGGTTCGTGCATCGCGGCTTTGTTAATAGCGTGTGAGTCAGGTACGTACGGCAAGTTAGCTAATATGACGAACGGTGAACGGTGAACGGCGAACGGCGAATCAGTTTCTTCATTCTTCGTCGTTCTAAGTTCTTCGTTCCTGGAACCGTTCAAAAGCGGTTCCAACAGGTTGCCTTGATAAAAAGTTGCGTCAATGCCGAGCTGCTTAGCATTTTGTTTGGCCAAATTTATGCATTTCTGGTCAATATCAATAAGATAAGCCTTCAGCATTGAGCCTTCAGCCATCAGCTTATTTAGCTCTAGTGCGGCTGTGATGCCTAATGCACCAGTTCCGGTACCTACATCAATAATATTTATAATACTTGAGTTTGGAAGCAGTTCATTATTGGTAAATTTATCAATCAACAGCTCGATCATGATTTCGGTTTCGGGACGGGGTTGAAGAGTATGCTCGTTAACGGCAAATTTGCGTCCATAAAATTCGCTCTCTCCCACAATATAAGCAACTGGCATATGGTTTAGGCGTTTTTTTAGACTTTCATTGGCCACTACAGTTAAAGTGTTATCAAGCATGTGTTCAGGGTGGGCAAGCAGCCAGGACCTGTCTTTGCTTAAACTGAAACCAAGGATAATCTGTGCGTCAAGCAAGGGTAGTTCAACCCCAGCTCGCTTGAGTTTCTCGGCATTAATTTTCAGCCACTGCTCAACTGTCATTAATGCAGTATAACAGATAGTGCTATTGATTATTATCAATAAAAGTGTTACTATATAGAGATATGTCTAAGGTTGATTTTACAGTTGGACCCAATGAGGTTAATAAAGTCGATTCTCTAGGTGAAAACCTAGGATTATTGAACGCAGCCTTAGCACGGAGTCCCATAACTTCTACTTTCAGCGACGCCAATCCATACAGTGAAGTTCGGCGTGATCTAATAAATTCTATTGTTGAACTGCAAGTAGGTTTTCCTAAAAAAGAACAAACTTTAGAAGCTCGGGCTCGTGTTGCCGCCTATAGTCGAGTTCTCGAACTTTGTGTAGCGCATGATTTGCCGCAGGCTGGTAAAGAAGCAGATATGTGCGATTTATTAACCAATAACACTGCCGGCAAAATTAAGGAAGAAGTTGAGTCTATTTTCTCTGAAGTCTATGATATTGCCGGCGATCGTTCCGGGCCTAAACGATTTGCCGAAAAGCTCAGAGTAAGTAAGCTGCGACGCTACAGTATTAATGCTGGTATTCCGGCAGCCGCAGCTCTGACTTCTTGGGGGCTCACAGAAACTACCGAAACCATAATACCTAACAGCACCAGAATCGCCGGCTCGGCCGCGGCCTTTCTGTTGGCCAGGCAGATGTTTGCCGCCTACGCCCGTAATCAAACTTATATATCCCTCAGCCGAACGCTAACGACCGTGGCTAAGCCGTTGGGCGAAGATATTAAGCATATATACCACAGGTTGAACGATGACTTTGGCCGTCATCACAACATTAAACCGACTATCGAGCAAAAAGTCGATATTCTAGGTGACGCTGAGACAATTGCCAGCGGTAATGTACTAGAAAGTAGGTTGATGGAAAGTATTAATCGAATCAGGCTAAATAGGGACAGTAGCCGTCCACTTACGTCAAGAGAAGCCGCGCGGGTGCTAGCAGGTGCAGTGTCTATACATTTGCGTGACACGTGGGACTTAGGGCAAGATCATCACCGTTTTGCGTTCATAGAATCAAGTCTCGGTGCTGTCGAATAAAATTTAGTTTTCTGAACGTAAAAGGTGTGACTCGGCTTTTTTTAGCTCTTCGAAAATGTCACCTATGTCGCCGGCCAATGCCGCTGGAATATTGCTGCGGCTGTAGCCAATACGATGATCGGTTATTCGATCCTGCGGAAAGTTGTATGTACGGATCTTTTCACTGCGATCGCCTGAGCCGATAAGTTTGCGTCGCTGTGCACTCGATTTGGCATTTTCGGCATCAATTTTTGCTTGCAATAATCGCGAACGGAGTACGCTCATCGCTTTTAGCTTGTTTTTTATTTGAGATTTCTCGTCTTGGTTCGTGACTACTAACCCAGTTGGTATGTGGGTGATACGAACGGCCGAATCGGTGGTGTTTACGCTTTGACCACCGTGTCCGCCGCTTCGGTAGACATCGATTCTTAAGTCGTTAGGGCCTATTTCGATATCCGATTCCTCGGCTTCGGGCATGACTGCAACCGTTGCAGTACTTGTATGAATGCGCCCCTGACTTTCAGTTGCTGGGACCCGTTGCACCCTGTGAACGCCTGCCTCAAGTTTCAATAACCCATAAGACCCTATACCTCGAACAGCAAAAATAATCTCCTTAAAGCCACCCACCTCACTAGGACTTTCGCTCAGTAGCTCTACCTTTAGATCATGAGTCTCGGTATATCGTACATACATTCTGTAAAGCTCTGCGGCGAAAAGACTTGATTCGTCGCCGCCAGCACCCGCTCGGATTTCGATTATGCAGTCGCGTTCGTCGTTAGGATCTTTAGACACTAAGGCTTCTTCCAGTTTTATGTTCAAGCCATCCAGTTTTGATTTAATATCCAGTACTTCAGTTTGCGCAAGTTCAGCTAGTTCATCACTGCCGCTCGATAGTTCCTCGGCCTCAGTTAACTGCCGGCTTAACGACTCTTTATCTTGAAAAAGTAAAAGCAAGGCCTCAAGTTCAGAAATCCTTTTTGCGGTGATGGCATATTCTTTAGTTGAGTAATATGCAGGATCTTCAAGTTTTGACTTAAGTTCTTCCAGCTCGGTCTTAAAATTATCAGGATTATGCATATTACCCTCAATTATATAGAAAAACCGCCTCCATAAATATAGAAGCGGGATTTATAGGCTTAGTTATTTGTCGCTGTCGCCGATTTTGGTGGCTTCGGCTTTTTCGGTCTTTTTAGCAGGTTTTGCTGTTTTGGCGGCTTTAGTTTTACGAGCTTCTGCAGCTGCTTTACGGCGCGCCTCGAACTTGTCGACACGTCCTTCGATATCTATTAGTTTCTCTTGTCCAGTAAAGAAAGGGTGCGAGCTACTAGAAATATGTACTTTTACTAATGGGTAAGTGTTGCCATCTTCCCACTTAACAGTTTCGTCAGTTTTAACGCATGCGCGCGTCAAAAACTTAGTACCATCATTAAGGTCCTCAATGACGACAAAAGTATAACCAGTTGGATGTATATCTTTTTTCATAATCAAAGACTCACTATACAGCAGATACTCTTTCGCGTCAACAGAGATAACTTAGGTGTAGCTTATTTCTAGGGCTTGATTGATTTAGTTCCCGTACAATGTTAATATAACAGGGTAACAAACTAAACAGGGAGTGGCATGAACCCTCCTGATAAGTACCTTGAAGGGCTTGTCGGGTAAGCTGCTTACCGAAGTGAAAGGATTCAATTATGTCTAATGTAGACATCAAAGCGCTATTTGAGGCCGGCGCGCATTTTGGCCACAAGACATCTCGTTGGCACCCTAAAATGGCGCCTTATATTCACAGTAAAAGAGGCGGTACGCACATTATCGACCTCGCTAAGACCGTACCTATGCTCGAAGCAGCAACCGCTTTTATTGAAAAACAGGTAGCAGCCGGCAAGCAGATTCTGCTCGTGAGCACCAAACGCCAAGTTCAGGACGTATTGCAAGCAGTAGCCGACGAGACTGGCATGCCATTCGTTACTAGCAGATGGCTCGGCGGCATGATGACTAACTACAACACTATGAGCGTTCGTATCAAGCACCTTAAAGATCTTGAAGCAAAAATGGCTAGCGGTGAGTTAGCCAACAAGTACAACAAGCTTGAAGTGCAACGTTACCAAGAAGAGATTGATTCAATGAACGAAATGTATGGAGGTATCAAAAATATGCACCAAAAAGTCGGCGGTGTTTTTGTTCTCGATATCATTAATGACCATAATGCAGTCGCCGAAGCCAAGAAGCTTGGCATACCGGTAATCGCGTTAGTTGATACCAATACCGATCCAACTGACATTACATATCCGATTCCATGCAATGACGATGCGCTAAAAGCCGTGCAGCTTGTAATGAGCGAGGTACAAAACGCAATCAAGAACGGCCAAGCCGGCATCAAAGCCGACAAAACCGAAGAAGCAACGAAAACTGAAGATAAATAGCTTTCAGCTGGGAGCTATCTGCTTTCAGCAGTAACTAATTACAGCTAACTTAGAGCAGAAAGCTGAGGGCCGAGAGCCCCAAATAAGGAGATTTTATGACTATCGAAGATATTAAGAGATTAAAAGATTTAACTGGCGTTGGCTTGACCGATGCCAAAGCTGCGTTAAATGAAGCAGATGGAGATTTTGATAAAGCACTCGAGGCGATGCGCAAGAAAGGCTTAACAAAAGCCGACAAGCGCGGCGAACGCGAAGCTCGCGCCGGCATAATTGGAAGTTACGTGCATGACAACCGAATTGGTGTGCTAGTAGAAGTTAACTGTGAGACAGATTTTGTTGCACGTAACGACCAATTTACCGATTTAGTAAAAGACCTATGCTTGCACATTGCGGCAAGCAATCCTGAATATGTTTCGACTGAGGAAGTTCCGTCAGAAGATCGCGAAAAAGTAGCAGCTGAATTCAAAGAAAAGGTTGTTGCCGAAGGCAAACCTGCCGACAAAGCCGATATGATTGTCGAAGGCATGCTAAAAAAACACTTTTCTGAGCGATGCTTGCTTGATCAGCCATTCGTCAAAAATCCCGACCAAACTGTCGGCGATGTAGTAAAAGTAGCCAATGCTCGTTTAGGCGAAAACGTCGTAGTGCGCCGTTTCAGTCGCTTACAACTTGGCGAAGTAGTTTAAATATTAAGGAAGGGCCCGTCCTTCCACTTTTGTTTGAACTAAATTCAAACTGCAAGCTCCAACCCCTAAAGCGCTCGCCTAGGCAAGCGTTCGCTCCGCTCATATTAATATATAAATGAAAATACAGGTTAATTATTAAAATCGATGAGTAAAGTAATAAAAGTTGGTTCCAGTAGTTTACACGACGGTGTTTCGCCGATCAGTGAGACTTTTGATAATATTGCCAGCCAAGTTGTAAGCGAAAAGCAATCCGGCAATCATTTGGCGATTGTGTCGTCAGGTGCAATTCAGTTCGGACGAGTGGCAATGGGGATCAAGCAGCTCAATGGCAATACGCCAAAAAAACAGGTTATGTCTACAGTCGGACAGCCGATGTTAATGGCTGAATGGCAAAGAGCTTTCGAACAGCACGCCATTACGGTAGGGCAAGTACTGGCAACTAATTTAGAGCTTAAAGCCATGCCAGAGGAATCGTTAGTGCTCAAAAAAGTGATAGAGCAGGCGTTCGATATGAACGTAGTCCCAATAATAAACGAAAATGACGCACTTTCTAGTGACGAGATTGAAAAAGGTGATAACGACCGCTTAGCAGCGAGAGTCGCATATCTATTAGGGGCCAGTCACTTGTATTTGCTCGGCCAAGAAGACGGTTTATATGAATACTTCGGCACCCCAAAACAGCAGCTAATCAGTACGCTCAACCGCGACCAGTTTGATAAAGCTTTAATGCACTGCGTTGGCACGCAAGATGGAATTGGTACAGGAGGCATGGCTACCAAAATCGATGCTGCTAAGTTCTTTGTTCATGATGAGCGTGTGATGTATATTGCGCATGCAGGAAATCCTATGGCCCTTGCAGAGGCCCAAGATAGCATTACTGGTACGATGTTTGTAGCATGAATATCACATTCAATAGAGTACAATTTAATTAGTAAGGAGTGATATGGATTCAAAAACGGTAAAAGAAGCAACTACTAAGTTCGAGCAAGCCAGAGCGCGGTTTATTGAGGAAATTAAGAAACTACGCACGGGTCGGGCTCACCCAAGTATGGTTGAGGGCGTGACAGCTCTTGTTTATGGCACCCAGATGCCGCTTCTTCAACTCGCCACAATCACTACGCCTGAGCCACAATTAATTCAGATATCGCCTTTTGATCCGAGCAATCTATCGGCCATCAGTCAGGCTATCCGAGATAATCAATCATTAGGGCTAAACCCATCCGACGATGGTCACGTAATAAGACTAAATATTCCGCCACTTACGACAGAAAGACGAGCACAAATAGCTAAACAACTGGGCGAGAAGGTGGAAGAATCACTGATTGCTATGAGGAGCGTTCGTCATGATGCCAGGTCCGAAATTGAAAAAGCCGAAAAGGCCAAAGAAATAGGCAAAGACGATGTTACGAGACTAGAAAAAAATATTGATGAAGCGATGGCTAAAATAAAATCCGAAATTGAAGCTCTGGCAAAAGCCAAAGAACAAGAAATTTTAACTTTATAGCTACTATATCTAGTACGGGTTTCGCAAAACTTCTACGAAGTTCAATTGCGCCCTACTTTCTTGGATTGGCAAGAAAGTAGGCAAAGAACCAACCCGCGTTTCCCTCGATGCGGCTTGACGAAGTAATAAATAAGTTCTCTTGCAGAACTCCTCCTAAAGAGCCACCGGCTCTTTACTTCGTCAGACAGCTTCAGAGCCCAAGGACACTTATTTATTACTACATCTACCCGAACTCGCTCAGAGCGGGCAGCCGCTCCTATGAGCTCTTAGCTTTTAGTTATTAGCTGTTAGTAGCTATTCCTAATAGCTAAAGACTAATAGCTACTAGCTAGTCCTATGGGTCTGGGCATCTAAAGCTTGTTCCTAATTAGCGAATGCCAATAATACAACTAAAGCGAGGCGCTAAAGTCTTGAGGTATTTAAATAAAAATTAGACAGACCGAAAGGCCGACCAAAGGGA
>JALYSF010000005.1 GCA_030854905.1 bacterium | reverse complement strand
AGACTACACAGAAGAAGAGAATTAATGGATCAGGAAGCCCACAAAACACACATCAAGTCGCGTACGACAATAATTATTGCTCACCGTCTCAGTACAATTGCTCATGTAGACCAAATAATTACTCTGAAAAACGGAAAAATCGATGAAATAGGTAGCCCTGCAAAACTCGCAAAATCTGGGGGTATTTATTCGGACCTGCTAAATCTTCAACAGGGTGGAGACTCGGAATCTGCTAAGAAAAAATTATCTAGCTACGAGCTAAGTTAGCAAATTACTATTGTTTAGGCTTTGAGTAAATGTCATACTTAAATCATAAATTAATGGCCTTTTTAGGGTTTGAGGTGGAGCTTAAATCTTTGGCTTAGGAGGGAAGACAAAAAGTATATGGCAAACAGATCACAACGAGCTATAGCATTAAGTCTCGCATTGCTATTTTTCGCGACATCAGTTGCGACAACAGCTTACGTTATATGGGAAATAAACAAAGAGGAACCTGTAGCAACAGGTACAGAAATCGAAGATAATTCTATCACTAACGATAATCAACCGACACCAGAAGGAGAACAATTGAAAGGAACACAATTAGCAGGCTTTACTCTACGAACCGCAGCTGTTACAGAACTCGAAAAGTCCGATACAGTAGTAGGTACAGGTGATGAAGCACTGGCAGGCAGCACAATCATTGCTCATTACACTTTAGCTGGAGTAGCTGACGGTATAGTTATTGAAAGCTCACTTGATGCCGGTACACCTTTAAATCGCCCCTTAAGTGGTTTGATACCAGGTTGGCAGCAAGGAATTCCCGGAATGAAAGTTGGCGGCAAGCGCCGATTAGTAGTTCCTGCAAACCTTGCATATAACGACGGTAAAGATCTCGTTTTTGACATCGAGCTCTTAGGTGTGCAATAGCACCAAAAGTGCTAAAAAACACAACATATAGTGTATTGAACTTTGCCCGCGCGCTATATATAATATAACCATGATCTCTTTGCCAAGATAAAACAAAGAGAAATTAATATGAAAAATAAACTATAAAACAATTAAAGAGGGTGTAAAAATGTCTAAAAAAATCACAGTCTTCACTACTTCAACCTGCGCTTACTGCGTCATGGTTAAGCGCTATCTTGACAGCAAAGGTGTTACTTACGAAACCGTTAACCTCGAGGAGCAACCTCATCGTCAGGCAGAAATTTTTGCTAAAAGCGGCGCTATGACGGTTCCAGTTACATTGGTCGAAAAAGAAGACTCAACCGAAGAAGTAATTGTTGGTTTTAACTTATCCAAGTTAGCCCCAGCTTTAGCATAAGACGAAACAAACAAAGCCGTGGACAGAAAACTCAAGTTCGCGGCTTTTATAATAAACTAAATACGGGATAAGAAAATGGCTGAAATTAACGATAAATTGCATGATGTAGTAATGATTGGGGCTGGTCCCGCTGCTCTAGCTGCTGCAGTTTATACCTCTCGCGAGGACATTGAAACTCTGGTTTTTGAAAAGGGTATCGTTGGCGGGTTAGCTGCAATTACAGATAAAGTTGATAATTACCCAGGATTCCCGGACGGTATCGAAGGGCTTACTTTAGCTGATAATCTTAGAAGACAAGCCGAAAGATTTGGTGCGGTTATAGAACTTGGTGAGGTACAAAGCGTAGTAGATAAGGGTGAATATAAATTGCTTACTACTACTAGTGGTGACATCAAAGCTAAAACTGTTTTAATTACAACTGGCAGCGAATGGGTAAAATTAGGCATACCAGGTGAAGTCGAGTTTTACGGGCGAGGAGTGCATAACTGCGCGACATGTGACGGAGCCTTTTACCGAGACAAAAAGCTTGTTGTAGTAGGTAGTGGCAACAGTAGTGCTCAAGAATCATTGTTTTTGACCAGATTTGCATCGCATATAGACATCCTTATAAGAGGAGACGCCTGGAAAGCCAGCGATGTACTAGTATCTGAGATTGAAACGAACGACAAAATATCTGTTCATTTCAATACTACTACAGATGAAATAATGGGTCTTGACGGTAAATTAGTCGCGGTAGAGGGAACAAAAAATAACGAAACTGTATCGTTTTCAGCTGACGGCGTATTCGTCTTTGTTGGGCTTAAGCCCGTTACTTACTATCTGAAAGATTCAGGAGTTGAGCTGGATGAAATCGGATTCGTTAAAACAAATAGTAAGCTTGCCACTAACATTCCGGGCATATTTGCTGCCGGTGACGTGAGAAGTGGTGCGACCATGCAGATTGCCAGTGCTGTGGGCGAAGGCGCATCTGCCGCGTTATCAATACGCGAGTTCATTGAAGGTCGCTAGGCATAATCAAATAAATTTTTCAAAATGTAAATACATGGTACAGTTTTATATTATGTTTCCTTATGATACAAAAGTTTCAGACATTGAGTCAGCGTCGGCTCATATAATATTGGCGACGTCATTACGGCCTTATAGCCTGGGCCAAAAAATTTCTGATATCGGTAGAGAATTATTCGTTACTGAGCACGCAAGGAATCTAAAATTTGGAGCTTTACCGGTAATAAGGAGCCTAGCACTGGAATATAGTGAGCATGCCCATACCCTTGATAACTTAATTACTTCGATGGTACCGCGCGTCGTAGGTTATGCCAGAGCAAATGGCACCGATTTAGACGGACTAACTCAGGCCGAGTTTTATGAAGCGACACATTTTTGTGGTCTGACTTTGCATGCACCCAATAGCATTGAGTCGGACGAGCTATCTCTTGGGGTAGCTTTATGGCAACCGAACAGTTTCAGGAGTACGCCATTCAAGCGGTGGATTCCTGAAAGCTAGAACTTAGTCAGATAGTTTTCCTACCCTTAGCTGTGCAAGTTCACTCATTGCACTTTCATCTGCTGAATGATCGTTAGCTTCTCCTAATTGGCCAGCTTGCTGGCCTTGCCAATAGGAAGATGCGTCAACCCCGCACGCACTCAATATATTTTGTCCTCCAGGATGATTTCTTATAAAAGAGCTTAAATCATAGACTTTACCATTGATAACTGTCCAACAGTCGTCCTCTTTAGAATGTTGCGATACCTGTATTAAAGTGTAAGAGACTTCGGGCTGAGCTGTCGGCGATATATTTGTATTTTGAACTGCATTTGCTTCAAACTGGCTGCTTTGAGAGGAATTAGTTATAGTATTTGTTTCTCGAGGTTTGGACAAAACCCAGGCTCCGAACGCTGCACCCAAGATTGCTAAAACTATGATTACAGTCAGTGATTTTCTCATATTACTTCTCACCTGATAATTTATTAATTGTAAAATGTTTACGATATCGATTAGGGTAGTTAGTGGTTATAAAAGCGTGCGGGAAAAATCTTTGAGCTGCCCATATCCAAAGGGAGTGATTAATAGTGTATACGTTAAGTTGTTTTCCATAGCGTTTGCATAGCCAGCTAGTAAAAGGGTTAAGCCACCATTTATTAAGTGTTATGCCTGTGAATCCATAGTCTCTAGCAAGTTCAAACGCCGCTATTGGGCCATGCCAGTAAGGCTGTGAAATAAAAGTTTTAGATTTAGGAAAAGCTTTTTTTAATTCAAAAAGCGCACCTGGATGAGGCGAAGTAAAACTATAGCTTTCGGGCATTCTTTCATCACGGAGAGTTTTGATAAGGTCGTGTATGCCTTCTGTGAACTTAATATCGAAAATATACGGAGCGCTAGATTTATGCTTAAGAGCTTTGTTAAGCGTAGTTAGATACGGCCGCGAAAGCTTTAACAAATTAAAAGTCTCAGGCCTTGGAGCACCACTTAAAGTCCTTTTCATATCACCATGGTAAAGAACAAATATCCCGTCGATGGTTCGGTGGATATCAACTTCTATGTATACAGGCTTATAGCGATTGGCTATGGTTATTGCTTCTAAAGAGTTTTCAGGAGCTAGGCCCGCAGCCCCTCGATGACTAATTAATGGCATGAAATTAGTATATAGTAGAAGCTATATAGTAAGTAGTTTAATTAAGGAGTAAAAATGCCGGATTTTAATAAAGTTCTCACGCCTGGCGATGTCGATAATGGCATAGTCAATACAGTTATAGAAATACCAAAATGGTCGACACTTAAGATTGAATGGAACCGTAAAGTTGCCGCCTTCCAGCTGGACCGAGTAGAGCCCAGTATTTTTGCCAAACCCGTCAATTACGGATTCATTCCGCAAACATTAGATGAAGATGGTGACGAGTTAGACACATTGGTGCTGACTAATGATCCAATCCCTACAGGAGTTTTCTTGGAGGCGACTGTAATTGGAGTGCTTAAATTTGAGGATGACGGAGAAGTTGACGACAAGATTATTTGCGTGCCGACAGATGATAGAAACACTGACAATGCTATCAAGTCATTTGATGATCTGCACGACCGCTGGAAACAGAAGATTGAGCATCATTTCGCTCATTACAAAGATCTTAAAAAGCCAGGTAGCACTAAAGTCGTCGGCTGGGGCGATGCAGAAGAAGCCAAGCAGATTATCAAAAGCTGCATTGAGCGTTACAAAAAATAATATGGCGGAGCTTACCAAAGTAGTTGCTAAAGTTTATCTCTTTGATGAGAATGATAATACTTTATTAATTCGTAGGAGTAAAACAGACGAAAGACGTCCGTTGGAGTGGGATATACCCGGAGGTGCTGTAGATGAGGGGGAAAATTACCTTGATGCTGCAGTACGAGAAGTTGCAGAAGAAACTGGTATAGAAATTAGTCGTGAAAATATTCATATTATTTGGGCAGATTCCGCGATGCGTCCCCAAGGAAACGTTGTATGGATAGTGTTCGTAACTAGAATACAAAAAATTGAGCCAAAGTTGAGTTTTGAGCATGATAGGTCTGATTGGGTGAGTGTAGACAAAGCTATAAAAATGATTGATTACGATAGACAATTAAAATCACTGAATCATTTGGTTGAGAATAATTTATTCCCTCCAAGATAGATAAAACGACATAAATCAATCTAATCTATTGTCCATTGTCATTTCTAAACGTACAATAAAAACATAACCAGAAATAATGAAGGTGGGGATTCTTAATGAAAACGAAAATTGCGATAAACGGGTTCGGTCGGATAGGGCGTAATGCTTTCAAGATTGCTTTTGACAGAAGTGACGTAGAAATAGTAGCTATCAACGATCTAACAGATACAAAAACACTAGCGTACTTGCTTAAACATGATAGTAATTATGGAACTTATGACCACCATGTTAGTAGTGACGAGCACCATGTTGTTGTAGAAAGTCAGAAAATCAAAGTTCTGGCCGAAAAAGATCCGGCGCTTTTACCGTGGAAAGAGCTAGAAATCGATGTCGTTATAGAGGCAACTGGGTTTTTCACAGATGCCGAAGGAGCTGGTAAGCACATAACCGCCGGCGCCAAGCGCGTAGTCATAAGCGGTCCTACCAAAAGCGAGGGTGTAGACACAATCGTTTTAGGAGCCAACGAAGATAAGATAAAAAATTCAACGCCAGTAGTTAGTAATGCAAGCTGTACAACTAACTCACTTTCGGCCATTATGTCTATTCTTGATAACGAGTTTGGAATACAGAAGTCGCTTCTAACCACTGTTCACAGCTACACAGCGTCGCAGGCATTGCAAGACGCTCCGAAAAAAGATTTACGCGAAGGCCGAAACGCCGCCGAGAATATGGTGCCAACTACCACAGGTGCGGCAATAGCTGTTACTAAAACCTTGCCTCAGCTAAAAGATAAGTTCGACGGGTTAAGTATTCGCGTTCCTACTCCTGTAGTGTCGATTAGTGACATTACGGCGCTTCTCAAAAGAGATGTTACTGTAGAAGAAATCAATGACGCCTTCAAAAAGGCATCTAAAGAGCCGTATTATCAGGGAATAGTAGGTGTCAGCGATGAGCCACTTGTAAGTAGCGATTACATCGGAAACAGTAACTCAGGAACCGTTGATTTGGCTCTAACCAAAGTAGTTGACGGCAATCTTATTAAAGTCATGGTTTGGTATGACAACGAATGGGGTTATAGTAATCGTCTAGTCGAACTGGTTGCGGATATAGGCAAAACTTTGCACTCCAAGAATTAATATGAAAGTTTATATCGCCGCCGACCATAACGGGTTTCGACTAAAAGAAAAACTGGAAGATCACTTAAAAAAGTCTGGCTACAGCGTAGAAGACAACGGGCCAGAACGGCCGAACCCTGAAGACGATTTTCCGGAATTTGCTGCCGCCGTAGTATCCAAGATATTGTCTAGCGAGGACCCCGAGCCAAGAGGCATCTTGCTTTGCGGGAGCGGGCAGGGGATGGTTATGGCAGCCAATAGATTCAAGGGTATTCGCGCAGCTTTAATATACGACCGAGAGTCAGCTAGAAGCAGCCGTAACGACGACGACGCCAATGTCATGGCTCTGCCAGTAACGCTGTTTGAAAGTAGTCCTCACGAGGCTTCAGTTATATTAGAGATCTTTATGCATACGCCTTTTGCTGCAGCCGAACGTTTCAAACGCCGTATACGTGAACTTGATAATTTGTGAGCTATAATTACATTATGTCTGTTATTTGCCCCACTATAACTGCTTATGATCTGCACGAATACCGATCGCAAATTGAGGCCGTTGAGAGGTTTGCCAAACGAATTCATATAGATTTAATGGATGGGATATTTGCTCCGACATTATCGCCTACATTAGATGAGATCTGGATGCCAGATAACTTAGTTTCTGATATTCATTTAATGTATCAAGATGTAATGAATAATATCGAAAGACTCGTAGAGCTTAAGCCAAATATGGTTATTGTGCATGCTGAGGTTCATCAGCAAAACGACTTGCCGCTATTTGCTACAAAATTACGCGAAGCCGGAATAAAAACTGGGTTGGCATTATTGCCTGAAACTACAGTCGATGAAATCAGTTATTTGTTGCCTCATTTTCAGCAGGTGCTTGTATTTAGCGGAAACCTTGGCCACCACGGTGGCTTAGCAGATTTGGGATTGATATCAAAAGTCACTGAGCTAAAAAAAGCTCATCGATGGCTAGAAATAGCCTGGGACGGTGGGATAAACGACCAGAACGCCCAACAGTTAGTCGATAGTGGTGTAGATGTTTTAAATGTAGGCGGTTATATACAGAAATCCGAAGATCCTAAACTTAGTTTTGAAACACTTACCACTCTGCTACAATCATAAGCAGGATGGGTGAAGCAAAAGATTTTAATAGCAAAAAGCGGTCTCTTGAAGATCTAGAGTTGATTGCCAACGATATTAGGCAGGATATTATTAAAATGTTAGTTGCTGCAGGCAGTGGTCACAGTGCGGGCCCATTAGGGTTAACAGATATATTTACAGCGCTGTATTTTGACATCATGAAACATGACCCCAAAAACCCCGAGTGGGAGGCGCGAGATATATTTCTACTAAGTAATGGCCACTGTGTTCCCGTACAATATGCGACGATGGCGCACGCCGGTTACTATGAAAAATCTGAGCTCAAGACTTTGCGCAAATTTGGAAGCAGACTTCAGGGTCACCCAGAACGAACCAAGTTGCCAGGCCTAGAAAGCACAAGCGGCCCGCTCGGCTGCGGCATATCTCAAGCTGCAGGCATGGCTCTAGCGATGCGGATGAATAAAGATGATCATCGATGGGTATATGTTGTGACAGGAGACGGCGAACAAAACGAAGGTAATATCTGGGAAGCAGCAATGCTGGCCGCCAAGTACAAACTTAATAAAATAATTGCTTTTACCGATCGTAATTTTATTCAGTTAGACGGCCCAACAGAAGAAGTAATGCCGCTTGGTGATTTAGAAGCTAAGTGGGAGTCTTTTGGATGGCACGTAATCAATATTAATGGCAACGATATCGAAGCGATAATAGATGCTGCGGCAATGGCAAGAGCTGTGGCAGACAAGCCCATAATGATAATTGCTAATACAATCCCAGGTAAGGGCGTGGATTTCATGGAATACGATTATCGTTGGCACGGTGTGCCACCGGATCTCCAGGAAGTTTCAGGCGATCCGCCTAAGGGCGAACAAGCTAAAACTGCGTTACATGAACTTAGAACTTTGCGAGGCAAAATCAGGAGCGAACATGAGTAAAGTGCATTTATTAGCAATCAGTAGTGAACTAAAAAAGATTCAGCTTAATGTTGGTTTTGGCGAAGGCCTAAAAAGAGCCGGCGAATTAGATGAAAACGTTGTTGCTGCATGTGCAGACCTTACTGGTTCTACTAAGATTAGTATTTTTGCAGATGCATTTCCTGATCGATTCATAGAGATTGGTGTAGCTGAACAGAATCTAGTTACAGTAGGTTCTGGCTTGGCAGCTATGGGTAAAATACCTTTTGTCAGCTCTTACGCAGCCTTTAGCCCCGGGCGCAACTGGGAGCAAATTAGAACTACTATCTGCCTCAATGAACAACCAGTAAAGATTGTAGGCGCTCATGCAGGGCTGATGACTAGCCCAGACGGTGCTACGCACCAGATGCTGGAGGACATAGCTTTAATGAGGGTACTGCCTAATATGGTCGTAGTATGTCCTGCTGATTCGGTAGAAGCTTTTAAAGCCACTCTTGCATTAGCAGCAGATAAAAAGAACCCTGGGTATATTAGGTTAGTGCGCGAGCCTTTGCCAGTGTTTACTACAGAAGAAACACCATTTGAATTAGGAAAAGCTCAAATTTTTAGCGAAGGTAGCGATATAAGCATAATATCGACAGGCTCCATGACTCATACGGCTTTGGCTGCTGCTGAAAAATTATTTAAAGATGGTATCGATGCAGAAGTAGTGCACGTCGCCACAATAAAACCACTTGATAATGCAACTATCCTCAAAAGCGTTCAAAAAACTGGCTGCGTGGTCACCGTAGAAGAAGCTCAAATTATTGGAGGACTTGGCGGCGCAGTAGCCGAAATGCTAGGAGAAAATCACCCTGTTCCATTGAAAAGGATTGGTGTAAATGATAAATTTGGCGAGTCCGGTAAGCCTGAAGAACTATTAAAGCTACATGGGATTGATGAAAATCATATAATTTTGGCGGCTCATCACGTGATTTCTCTTAAAACAAAAAAATAAATCCGATATTCTCATTGACCCTATAACCATAAGCACGTAAAATTAAACTAATTAACGGTGGGAGCCATGAATGTCTTTATCTTTGCGACAAATTAGGGAAAATTGCGAACGCGCTAGAGGACTTATGGAAAGAGCCCGCAAAGAAACGTTTGCTGTCGGTGCATTTAATATTGACAACAGAGAAACACTTGTCGCTATCTGCCGAGCCGCCAAAAAACTAAATTCACCCGTACTAATAGAGGTAAGCAAGGGTGAGGTAGATGCAATTGGCCTCGAAAACGTACGCGATATGGTGGACAATTATCGCCAAGAATACGGAATAGAAGTGTACGTAAACCTAGACCACAGCCCGACAGTCAAAGACGCTATTGATGGCATCGAAGCAGGTTACGAATTTATTCATATCGATATCAGCCAGGCAAATCACGATGCAACCGAACAGCAAATTATCGAGTCCACTAAGCAGGTTGTTACCTGCGCCCGCTTGACAGGAGCACTTGTCGAATCCGAACCGCATTATTTTGGCGGGAGTAGTAACGTACATACTGAAAATTTTGATTATAACGAGATAAAGAAAACATTTAGCACCCCAGAAAGTTCGAAAAGTTTCGTCGATGCGACGGGTATTGATACGTATGCAGCAGCCATTGGTAATCTTCATGGCACATATCCAGTTCCAAAAGCATTAGACATCGAGCTTTTAAAAAGAGTGCGTGAAAGTATAGCTTGTAATATTAGTTTACACGGCGGCAGCGGTACGCCAGGAAATTATTTTGAAGAAGCTGTGCTTGTGGGAGTTCAGAAGATAAATATCAACAGTGATATGCGTAAAGCCTACAGAGACACGCTAGAGAAAGTTTTGGCAGAAAACGAATCTGAATATGCAGTAGTTAAGTTGATGCGCGAAGTAGAAGATGCAGTGCAAGCTGTTGTAGAAAGTAAGATTGCGCTGTTTAACAGCGCTGGAAAGGCAAGAGTTTAATGGTATTACCCGACTCAAAAAGTAATTTAGCTGATGGAGATTTGGATGTTTTGGCTATCGGAGACGTAGTAACAGATGCATTCGTTAAATTACTTGACGACAAAGCCTGGACTTATAAAGATGAACACGGCAAGAACGTCCTGGCTATGGAATACGGAACCAAACTGCCTTTCGATCATGCAGAAGTTATTGAAGGCGTTGGAAACGCAGCAAACGCAGCAGTTTCGTTTGCCAAATTAGGTCTTGATGCCGGTCTTGTTAGTAATGTTGGTGCCGACAAGTGGGGTAGAGATATTATAGATGCTTTAGAGCGGAACAAGGTTGATACACGATTCGTACATGTTAACAGGGGTAAAAAGAGCAATTATCACTATGTTTTATGGTATAAAGAAGAGCGTACAATCCTTATTAAACATGAAGAATATAACTACCACTGGCCGCGTTTCAGAAGAAGCGACTTACCAAAATGGGTATACTTTAGCTCGGTCTCTGATAACGCTATGCCATATCATGACGAAATCGCTGAATGGCTAGAGGATAACCCAGAAATAAAATTTGCTTTCCAACCAGGAACTTTTCAAATCAAAGCCGGCGCTAAACGGTTAAAGAAGCTGTATGAGCGTGCAGACATTTTGTTCATTAATCGCGAAGAAGCGGTTATGGTCGGAGGTGGTGATCACGGCAACCTCCACGACCTTTTCGACAAACTACACGAATTAGGACCCAAGACAGTTGTGATTACAGATGGGCCTGATGGAAGCTACGCGAGCGACGGAAGCAATCGTTTTGGCATGATAAATTATCCTGATCCCGCTCCTCCATTTGAGCGTACGGGCGCAGGAGATAGTTACGCCAGCACTTTTGTTGCTGCAATCATCAAGGGTGCTGATTTGCAGGGTGCAATGCTTTGGGCTCCTATTAATTCGATGAATGTTGTTCAGCACACCGGCGCGCAAGCAGGGCTATTAACCGCTAAGGAAATTGACTATTATCTAAGGAATGCTCCTTCAAATTATCGTCCTAAGCCCATATAGCTATGACCAGATTTTTACAAAATCTTCGTTACTATGACTCTTCTACTGCTCAAATGCTACAAGCATTAGAAGAATTGAGTGGGCGGCAAGGCTTTGACATTAAGTTGAGCACTGAATTACAGCGGATATTATCGGATGCGATTACTAAGCTTGGGTTTGATTCTAAAGATACGGACGCCAGAGAACTCTACCGGGCATTGCAGTCAAAGATGGCAGAAGATGAGCAAATTTTTCTAAAAGAATTTAAGTTAACTTTTAATTCAAGCCAGCAAACGTACTGTGATAGTTTAGCCAAGCATCTAAACCATGTTTTTACTACGAAAACAGTTTTGGTTCCTAAACATGCTGTTCTAAAAAAAATACTGAAAGCCAATCCTCCTAAAGCAGCATTAAAACTGCTTCATTATAGATCGCTCGAGTCCTGCCTAAGGCGCTGCCCCCTGCCGATAATATTCGCCGCTTGCGAACTCACCGAGCCACGTCGTTGGCGGCTAAATTTTATAACTAAGTTGGATAAGCTGCAGTCGAATGATTTTGAAATTCAAAAGATAGAATTCCACTCTGTAGATGTGAAGCAGTGGGGAGCATTGCATGACCTGCTATTAAAAAATGCCGGTCATGCAGTGTTTCGAGTAAATGTCTGCGGCGGGATAGTTCTTGTTCCTTCAGATAAAATTCTTAGCAGAGGTTTGCCAACCCTATATTTAATGGCAAGTTTGAGTGCGCTATCAAAGCTAAGAGCTAACTCTAGTTTTACGCCGCGGGTCCTACTCGATGCATCTGTGCCAACGGCGTATAGTCAACACATTTACGATAAAGATGACGGGTCGCTTATTGTCAGGTCAGTGCACTTTTCATGGCGTGATATTCACCACCGAATGGACAACGACCCCCAGTTAATAAGACTTTTTGAGCCGCACATTAACAAAAAATCCGTTAATGCGGACAATATGCATGCGCTTATCAAAGCTGCAACCAGCAATTTTTCATGGTGGGAGCCTTTGCTGGCAACTGGTTTTTACAGTGACGGACAAGTAGTTTCTTGTAATCTTTATGACGTGGCTCGTAATGCTGTTTTCGACAGAAGTCTCGGGTCGCACACCATTATGGCTTTCAGCCGCGAACTAGATTTTAGGCTAAGGCAGGCATACCTGACTTCTGAGCAACTATCCAATAGAATATACGAGCAATTAAGCGCTTCAAGTGCCTTCGATTCCGAACCGCTTATGCTAGAATTAGAAGAATTGGAGAGTGAAAAATGAACTATGCGATATGCGTATCCGGGGCTGCTGCCGGAAACACTGTGGAACGCAGCAAAGAAGATGCATATGCAATCGGCCAGGCTATCGCGCAGTCGGGACATATCATTACTACTGGCGCAACGGTAGGCTTACCTTTTCATGCAGCACGGGGAGCTCATGCGAATGGCGGTAAGAGTATTGGTTTCAGTCCAGCTAGCAGTGTTCGCGAACATGTCAATAAGTATCGTTTACCCATCGGAGTTTATGATTTCGTATGTTATACAGGCATGAATTATGTCGGAAGAGATGCTTTCTTGGTAATGAGTAGCGACGCAGTTATAACTTTGGGCGGCAGATTTGGAAGCCTTCACGAATTTACTACTGCCCTGGAATCTCATACACTTTGTGGTGTGCTATTGGGAACTGGTGGCGCAGCAGATTTTATACCAGAGCTAATGCAAAAATTAGACGCACCTGATTCGGCTAAAGTTATTTTCGAAACTGATGCCCAGCGTCTGGTGCAAAAAATCGTTGAAGCACTAGATAAAGAATACAAAGGGCTAGACACGACTGCTATTGCGAACGGATGGATTCGAAATGGCTTAACCGGACATCATAACGGCTAATAAAAGTAAACAGTATTTTACCAAATCACCAGCTAAGGCCAATGTATGTTTAGTTTTCTGCTGAATTGCTACAATTAGATGATGTCCAAATTTAAGATTAAGAGTAATTATAAACCGGAAGGCGACCAGCCTGCGACTATTGAAGCACTTGTTAAAGGCTTAAATTTTGGTCGTAAAGAACAAACACTTCTCGGTGTTACCGGCTCTGGCAAAACTTTTACCATGGCTAACTTAGTCGAATCGGTTCAGAAGCCAACACTGGTTATTTGTCATAACAAAACTCTGGCCGCGCAGCTCTACGAAGAGTTTAAGAACTTTTTCCCTGATAATGAGGTGCATTATTTCGTTTCATACTTTGATTATTATCAGCCTGAAGCCTATATTCCACGTTCAGATACCTATATAGAAAAAGATAGCGATATCAATGAAGAAATTGATAGATTGCGACACGCTGCGACAGACGCACTTCTTACAAGACGGGATGTGCTAATAGTAGCTAGCGTTTCGTGCATTTACGGCATTGGCTCCCCGACCGACTATAATGCGCTATCAGAGCATGTAACAAAAGGTGAACGTAAACTTCGCGATAAATTTATCAGACGACTAACCGATATTCAGTATCAGCGAAACGACATCGACTTTCACCGTGGAACTTTTCGCGTACGCGGTGAAACAATAGATATATTTCCAGCAGCCGAAGAGTTAGCATACCGGGTAGAGTTTTTTGGCGAAGAGGTTGAGCGCATCTTAAAAATAGATCCACTAACTGGAGAAATTCTGGGAAAACCGGACGAGTTAAAAATATTTCCTAGTAGTCACTATGTTACCCCGCAAGATAAGCTAAAAACGGCGCTAGCTAAAATTGAAATCGAACTGGCCGAGCGCACTGCATTTTTTAAAAAACATAACCAGCTTCTTGAGGCGCAACGACTAAATCAGCGTACTCGCTTCGATATTGAAATGCTTGAAGAAACAGGCTTCGTCAAAGGTATAGAAAACTATAGCCGTTATTTGACGGACCGCGAACCAGGTGAACAACCAGCTACGCTGCTTGATTATTTCCCTGATGACTTCCTCATGCTGATAGATGAATCCCATATGACTATTCCTCAGGTTCGCGGCATGTATAACGGCGACCGGGCACGCAAGGAAGTGCTTGTGGACTTCGGCTTCCGACTTCCGAGCGCATTAGACAATCGACCTTTAACTTTCAGTGAGTTTGAGCGGCATATCAATCAGGTTGTATATGTTTCGGCAACACCAGCCGAATATGAGCTTAGTCGTTCCCCTAAGCCGGTAGAGCAGGTTATTAGACCGACTGGACTCTTGGACCCTCCAATCGAAGTTAGGCCTGTAGACGGTCAGGTGGACGATCTTATTGCAGAAATCCGAGACAGGGTTGGCAAGAATCAAAGAGTTCTTGTTACGACTCTAACAAAGCGTATGAGCGAGGATCTTACAGATTATTTGAAAGAACTAAATATGAAAGTTGCATATCTGCACAGTGACGTTGAAACTCTTGAGAGAAGCGATATTCTTAGGGACCTCCGGATGGGCGTTTATGATGTGCTGATAGGGATTAACCTTTTACGTGAAGGACTGGACTTACCTGAGGTATCTCTGGTTGCGATCCTTGACGCCGATAAAGAAGGTTTTTTACGCTCCGGCCCGGCGCTTATTCAAACAATCGGTCGTGCAGCCAGACATGAAGAAGGGCGTGTAATCATGTACGGCGACGTTATAACTAAAAGCATGCAAAAAGCGATAGATGAAACTTATCGTCGCCGAGCAATCCAAGAAGCACACAATATAGCAAATAATATTACGCCGCAATCAATCCAGAAAGCTATGAGTGCTGGTTTACCTCGCTCCGAGCCAAAAGAGGATAAGAGAAAGATTAATCTTAAGAAGATACCTAAAGAGGAGTATGCTCACCTTATCAAAGACCTAACTTCGCAAATGGATTTGGCAGCCGCTAACTTGCAGTTTGAGCACGCGGCAGAGCTTAGAGATCTTATAAACGAAATAAAAGCTAAGCTTTAGAGAACCATTAGACTCTTATTTATTTGACAAAAGTCGTGTAATGAGAGTATAACAAGATAAAACAAAGGTAGTGTTTTTCTAATCTGTGCCTAAACGATTGGGAGGTCGTATGTTTAAACTAGACAAAATTATGGCTCGCACCTCGCGAGTTTTTGTAGTATTGGCTTTAGTCAGCGCTCAGTTAGTGCCAGGGATGTTCCTTGCGCCGCAAATTGCAAATGCTGCTCCAGTCTGCATTAATGATCAACAAGGCGCAAATGATGAGCCAGGCCAAAAAGATCTTACAAGACTGTGTAAAGATACAGCAGGACTTCCTACCTCGCAAGTTGTCTCTTGGAACTTCGACGATACTGGCTGGAGTGGCGCAAATACAGGCGACGCTTGTTCTTTGTTTGATTCTGATGGTGACGGCTTTATTAATTATTCAGTTTGCGTGACGGTACAGAATACTCCAGCCACGCAGATTGCTGACAGTCCAAGAATTTATAGCTGTCCTGGTGACGACGCCGTTGATAAGTGTTTTGGAGCAGTGCTTGTACCTGATGGAGGTACTATGTGCTCGACTTCGATTACTGCTACACAGCCTTTTGGTACTGGCTCAAGTACGCCAAACGATACAGTTGCTAACTGTACGATTGTTATGACAAGTGTAGGTGGAGCATCTTCAAAATTAATAGACGTTTGCTCGTATCCTTCCCAGCAGCCAAACTCAGACCCATCGGACTGTATTATTTCAGTAGGTGGCGGTAAAATCGAAATAGTAAAATCGTTATCGCCAGTAGGTGATGGGCTCTTTAACCTAAGTATAGACAGCGTAGTTTACGCTTCTGCCGTTGGTGATGGTGGTACTACTACTGAGAGAGGTGTGACTAACGGAGTTCATACTTTTCGTGAAACAGCAGCTACCGGCACTTCACTGTCAAATTATAATATTTCTGTAGTTTGTAGATCACAAAATGGGCTTGGAACTACTTTAGCTGTCACCACAATTAGCACGGGACAATTCTCTGTTAATGTAGCAGAAGACTCTGATGTAGTTTGCGTGATAACTAACACCAGAACACAGGGCGGACTAACCGTTAATAAGGTTGTCATTAATGATAATGGCGGCACTAATACTGCTGACGACTTCGGTTTCAAGGTGAACAATGGTGTAGCTGTACCTTTTGAAGCAGACGGAAGCAATAGTCTGACTATCAATGGCGGAACAGCCTATACAGTAACTGAGCCGGCCGCATCCGGGTACACTACTTCTTATTCAGCTGGGTGTACGGGCACCATTGTCTCAGGTCAAACTCAGACTTGTACCATTACCAACAATGATCAACCAGGTACGTTGATAGTAAACAAAGTATTAACTACCGATAATGGAAGCACTAAATCTGTGACAGACTTTAGCTATCAAATAAACAATGCTTCTGCCATTCCTTTTGAGTCAGATGCTAGCAACAGCCATACGGTGAATGCTGGGACCTATAGCGTTGTAGAAGTAGCTGATACTGGTTTTACTACAACTTACGATAATTGTACTGATGTAGTAGTTCCTAGCGGAGGCAGCGCAACTTGTACTATTACTAACAACGATAAACCGGCTACTGTAATCGTTAATAAAATAGTCATCAATGACAATGGCGGTACGCTAGCGGCAAACGATTTCAGCTTTATTCTGAACGGAGATATAGCAACAACTTTTGAGATTGACGGCAGTAATAGTATGTCCGTTAATGCGGGCAGCTACACAATTACGGAAACCCCACCATCTGGTTACTCCGTTACCTATGATAATTGTAGTCAAGTAATGATTGCAAATGGAGGTACAGCTACCTGTACCGTCACTAACAACGATATTGCACCTTTACTCTCTGTCATTAAAAATGTAGAAAATGATGACGGCGGTACACTAACGTCTCTTGACTTCATACTAAATGTCGACGGCTCAGCAGTGACCTCCGGTCAGCAGAACCCATATAATGCAGGTATTTATACTATCTCAGAAATCCAGCAGCCAGGATATTCATTTAGCGGTATTAGTGGTGACTGTACAATCGAAGGTGATGTCATCACGGTTGCCTTAGCTTTAGGTGGTACGTATACTTGCACCCTAAACAACAGCGACATAGCCCCCGGTTTAAGGGTCACTAAACGAGTGATTAATGACGACGGCGGCACCGTTATGTCTTCAGAATTTAGCCTATATGTTAACGGTAATCTTATAGAATTTGGTGCTGGAGGTGGAGATGTTTCTGATAATAGTTCGTTTGGAATATATGCAGATGCCACAGCGGGCGTATCTTACGCCATAAGCGAAGATACTAAACCCGGTTATGATCATGAAAGTACAGTATGTGTAGATATGAATACAGAACAAATTCTGAGTCTCCCCGTAACACTTTCACTTGATCAAGATGTAAACTGTACGGTTACTAACAACGATCAGGCAGGCACTTTGACGATTAACAAAGTAGTAGTGAACGACAATGGTGGCAATAGCCTCCCTAGCGCATTCAAATTTACCGGAGCAGAGGTAAATGGCGGAGTAGAGACTTCATTCGAGGCTGATGGCAGCAATAGCTACTCAGTTAATGCCGGTACATACAATATTTCTGAGACTAGCATCCCTACAGGCTATACTATGACCGGAAATACCTGTGTAGATGTTGTCGTAGGCAATGGCTTAACAGCTTCTTGTACCATTACCAATAACGATAACCAACCAAGCTTAAGCCTAACCAAAAACTATAACGACGCTGGCATGGGTAGTGGGTTAACCGCTAACAGCTGGTATCTTAAAGCCGACGGCGTAGAAACAGATGTCGAAGGCAATGGATCTGCATCAAGTACGACAGGTTTCAAGGCTGGTGTATATATTCTGAGTGAAACAGGGCCAACTAATGGAATAGTTTCAGATCCTTGGATCTGTAACATGGGCTTGGCGCAAGATGGAATTACTCTAATAGTCAACTTGGGCGACAGCGTTTCATGTTCTATCACTAACTATCCTGTTCAGCCAAAACTTACTCTAGTAAAAGTTATTGATGGCAGCCAATACGGCGATGACGCTACCGTAAATGATTTCGGCTTAACAATCGGTGGTTCGGTATATAACTCAGGGGAAGCTCAAGGTCTAAGCGTAGGCGGATTTGCAATTAACGAAGGCGGTCCGACAGGCAATGACATTCCATCTGGATACGAGTTTGTTTCAATAACCGGAGAAGACTGTCCTGATGAACTCGGCGGTATAGTAACTCTTGAACTTGGCGACGATATTACATGTACTATCCATAATCGGGCAATTCCTCCAACCATAACGGTAGTTAAAGATGTCGTGAACAATAACAGCGGCACTAAAACAGGCAACGATTTTGGGATTGCAATAAACGGTAATCCGGCGGTTCTCACTGAAGATGAATCATATGGTGATGAAACAGAATATCGTTCCGAAGCAGTCGTAGTTCAAGCAAACTTTGATAACATTGTTTCTGAGAACGACACTGCTGATTACGTAGAGGGAAACTGGTATTGTAGCTACTCTGGACAAAGCTACGGCGTGCCAAGCACTGACGGGCTATCCGTAACCGTAAGGCTTAATCTAGGCGAAACAGCAGTGTGCTATATCGAGAATAACGATACAGCACACCCTCAAATTCATATTGAAAAATATGGTCCAGCTATAGCGCACGAAGGCGATACAATCCTGTTTACAGCTGACATTACAAATACTGGAGATGCGCCACTTTCACTTAATGGAATCTTTGATGACGTCGCCGGTAATGTTTCGTCAGTAGATGGCGAAGATGGATTTAACGTAGGCGACACTGACAAGGATAATTTGCTTGATATTGGCGAGACGTGGAAAGCTGAAGTAGAATACACAGTTCCAACTGGGCAAGTTGCCGATGTCGTTAACACTATGGAAGTATGCGCCGACGACGCGACAGAGTGGATGGAATGGTCTGACTTACTTAGAATTCGTAGCTTAGATTACGTAGAAGAAGTATTAACAGAACTAGATGGTGATACTTGTGATACCGACACCCATACTACCGACATAATTCACCCTGGGTTAAAAGTCGATAAAAGCGGACCTACTAGCGCCCAAGCTGGCCAGACGGTCACTTATAGCTTCACTGTGACAAATACTGGAGATACCCCGATAAAGGTTACAAAAGTTGAAGACTCGATCGCTGGTGCGGGAACATATAGCTCAGGCGATACTGATAGCGATAATATGCTTGATCTGACAGAAACTTGGCTCTACACTGCCAGCTATACAATTCCTGTTGGGCAGATAATGCCTGTTAACAACACTGTAACAGTATGTGGCGAAGACCAGCTAAAAGAAGAGGTTTGTGTTAATGATAAGCATACGCTTTCTATCCCTCAAGTATTAGCAGCGGTCACTAGTAGTCCCGTAGTGTTAGCCGATACTGGCGCAAGGAATTTGACTGTTCAGTTAATTGCAGGTCTTGGCATAATTACGATGGCTTTAGCATTAGCAGTTAGGCGCAAACAAGAAAACTAAAACAGTATTAATTTAAAAGCCCCCATCTATGTTAGACCGGGGGCTTTTTCATTGCTATAATTATTAACAACTATGTCGAATCTTACAAAAGGCGATATCGCCAAACTAGCCTATTTAGCGCGGCTGAAACTTTCGGACGACGAACTAGATCATTACGCTGCGGAGCTAAGTAAGATACTAGACTACATCGAGCAGCTATCCGCGGTTGATACAGATAATCTTAAGCCAACCTTGCAAGTTACCGGTCTTTCCAACGTTATGCGTAAGGACGAAGTTGTTCATACGTCGTCTAAAGATGATCTTCTTAAAAATGCTTATGAATTATTAGACGACCAAATTAAAGTCCGTCGGATGATCGGTTAAACATGGCAGATACTCACTGGCCCACAATAGAAGAAATCGCAAGACTTGTTAGTAATGGCGAATACAGCGCCGTAGCAAATGTTAATAAAGCTCTAGATAATTTAAAATCTACTAGTGAATTCCAGCACACAATTTCACTTATCGAACAGCGAGCACTTGATCGGGCTACAGAAATCGATAACAGTATCAAAGCCGGCGAGCCAGTCGGCCCTCTTGCTGGAGTACCTTATGTAGCCAAAGATAATTTTTTAGTTTTTGGCGCTAATACGACTGCTGCGAGCAACATGCTGAAAAACTTTGATGCACCATATCAGTCGACAGCCATAGAAAAGCTAGATGCCGCCGGCGCGATATGTGTTGGAAAAGCGAACCTGGACGCTTTTGCTCATGGTAGCTCTACCGAAAACAGCGATTTCTTCACAACAAAAAACCCAATAAATCCTGAATACGTACCGGGCGGAAGTAGCGGTGGTTCTGCTGCAATTGCTGCGCTCGGTGCAGTACCGTTTACATTGGGGACCGACACAGGCGGATCTATACGCTTACCGGCAAGCTACTGCGGTATCGTAGGGTTAAAACCTACATACGGTTTAGTAAGTAGGAGTGGCGTCGTAGCTATGGCTAGCAGCACAGACTGTATTGGGCCGCTTGCTAGGACTGTCGAAGACGCTGCGTATGTGCTTGATATTATGGCTGGACTTGATCCTGCTGACAGCACGACAATTGAAAGACAAGATTCTTATGTCATAACAAAGAAGTCCGATCTTATTGGACAAAAAATTGGAGTCGTTAAAGAGTTTTTTGGGCAAGGTATTTCAGAAAAAGTGGATCAGGCGGTTAAGGCTGCGACAGAGCAACTTAAGCAGCTTGGCGCAGAGGTAATCGAAGTTAGTTTGCCTAGCTTGCCGCTAGCATTATCAGTGTATTACGTAATTGCGCCAGCCGAAGTGAGCAGTAATCTAAGCCGGTACGACGGTATAAGATTCGGCCATAGAAATGAGTCAGCTATGTCGCTTGAAGACAGTTACCTAGCTAATCGTAGCGAGGGATTCGGCGCAGAAGCAAAGCGGCGAATAATGATAGGTACATACGTTCTTAGCAGCGGTTACTATGACGCTTACTATAAAAAAGCACAAACCGTCAGAACAAAACTTATTAACGAATTTAATGAAGTTTTTGAGCAGGTAGACTATTTAGTCGGGCCAACAGCTCCTGACATAGCTTTCAGACTAGGGCAGAATGTCGACGACCCGCTAGCAATGTATCTAGTGGATATTATGACTGTTTCGGCTAACTTGGTTGGAGTTCCTTCAATTAGCATCCCTTTGAATGTTAATAAAGACGAAATGCCGATTGGCTTACAGATTATGGCGCCACAAAAGAAAGATAAAGAGCTGCTAGCGTTAGCGGCAACTATTGAGGAGAAATTAAAATGACACCAGAAAAATTGTTTGCAGCAGCAGTAATTGCTGTGTTCGTATTCGTAGGTCTAACAGCATTATTTATTAAAAAGCCTAAGAAACTCAAAGTTACAAGTTATACCACAAGATGGCGCGAAATACAGAATACGCTTAAAGATAAAAAACTTTGGCCGCTAGCAATTATAGAAGCTGATTCATTACTTGGTGAGGTTCTTAAAAAAAGAAAATTTAAGGGTGCAAACATGGGTGAGCGTATGGTTAGTGCCCAAAAATTGTTCAGCGATCATGATGCGGTTTGGACTGCACATAAGCTTCGTAATAAACTTGCGCATGGTGAGCAAAAAACCGTCAAAGAAGACGAAGTAAAAAAAGCCCTTGTAGCTTTAAGACAGGCACTTAAGGATCTCGGGGCACTATGACCAGCCGCTACAAAATAGGCGAATATTTTGTAACCGTTGGAGTTGAATGCCATGTTCAGCTTAAGTCTAGGTCAAAGCTATTTAGCCCTGCTGACAATGATGCCAGGGAAGCTCCAGCGAATACTCTTATTAACCATATAGATCTCGGAATGCCTGGTGCGCTACCTGTTTTAAATGAGGAAGCTGTAAAGCTTGCATGCCGTGCAGCTTTCGCTTTGGGTAGTCGCCCTCAAAAATATAGTAAGTTTGATCGCAAGCACTATTTTTACCCTGACCTCCCGATGGGATATCAGATTTCGCAGTTCGACGAACCCATTATCCTTGGTGGTGAAATAGAAATTGACGTCGACGGTAACAAGAAAACCATAGAGATTACAAGGGCACATCTCGAGGCCGACGCTGGCAAATCTACGCACCCTAAGGGCGCAGATTATTCTTTAGTAGATCTAAACAGAGCCGGCACACCGCTTTTGGAAATTGTTAGCGAGCCGCAGATTACAAGCCCGGCAGAAGCGAAAGCCTACGCCCGAGAACTTTATCTAAGAATGAAATTCGCAGGCATTTCTGAAGCCAACCTTTACTACGGCAATATGAGATTTGACGTAAATGTTAGTGTAAATAAAGATGAAAATTCTCTTGGCACAAGAAGTGAGACCAAAAATCTTAACTCGTTTAAGAGTGTCGAGAAAGCAGTTGAATTTGAAGCAAAGCGCCAAGTAGAACTACTGCAAAGAGGTGAGCAAATTGTTCAGGAAACTCGTGGATGGGACGACGACCGACAAAAAACTTTTTCTCAAAGAAGCAAAGAAGACGCGCATGATTACCGCTATATGCCCGATCCCGATCTGCCGCCAGTGATTTTAGCTGACGATTATATCGAAAGCATTAAAGCGACTACGCCAACATTGCCTAACGAATGGCGTGAGTTGTTGCAAACTCACAATCTTGATTCCCTGCTAGTTGAGGCGCTTTTAGACTCTGAAGTCGAATTTGAAAATCAAAACTATTTAGATTTGTTCAAACAAATCGATGACAAAGTACTGTTTAAACGCTACGCCAACTGGGTAGTTAACCTATTCGTGCCGCTGATGCGCGACAAAGGCTTAGGCTTAAAGGCCGCTGACCGCTTAAAGTTAGTTAAGGCAGTCCATATATTAATAGAGTCTGGCTCAGTGAGCTCTACAAGTTCAAAACAGCTTATTACTGAGCTAACCGAATCTCAGAGCATTCCAGAGGATATCACTGCGTACGCAGAAACACAGGGCTATTTGCAGGTTTCGGATAGCGACGAGCTGGATAAGATAGTGACAGAAGTCCTATCAGCCAATCAAAAGGCGACAGAAGATGTAAAAAACGGCGAAATGAAGGCTATAGGTTTTCTGGTAGGTCAATGTATGAAAGCTTCAAAAGGGCAAGGCAATCCTAGTACGTTCCAAGAGCTTATTAAAAAACAACTAGGTTTGTGATGACAAACTGGATTAAACAATCCGAAAAACAAGAAAAAGTAGGATGGCGTTATATAGTTCACAAGGTTTTTAAGCTACCTAATGGGAAGTTATATGATTTCACTACATATGATTTACCTGGAACGCACTACTGCGGAATTATTGCGTTAACTAAAGACTTAAAAGTAATCATTGTTAGTCAGTATCGTCCAGGTCCAGAGAAGCTAATGGACGAAATAATGGGAGGAGGCATGGAGAGTGAAGATAAGAATTTTCAAGATGCCGCTGTTCGTGAAATGAAAGAAGAATCGGGATATGCTCCGGGAAATGTAATTGATTTAGGAATCATTTATAAAGACGCGTATAACAACGCTATTTGGCATTATTATTTGGCTACTGATTGTGTAAAAACTGCTGAAGGTCAAATGCTAGAAGATACGGAATTTGCCGAAGTCAAACTGATCTCTATAGAAAAACTTCTTGATAATGCACGAACTGCTAAAATGACAGATGTAGAAGCCGTGTTTTTAGCGTATGATGAACTTATGAAGATAAAGGAGGGCGTTGATGACAAAAGTTAGAAAAGCAGTCATAGCTGCGGCTGGAATGGGAACGCGATTTCTTCCTCAAACTAAAGCTATGCCTAAAGAGATGTTGCCGATTATCGATAAGCCAGTGATTCAGTTAGTTGTGGAGGGGCTTGTCAAAGCAGGAGTGGAAGACATAATTATCGTTACAGGCCCAACCAAAAGAGCGATAGAAGATCATTTCGACAGAAGCTTGGAGTTTGAAACGGAACTGAGAGCGAAGGGAAAAGATAAGACAGCCGACAAACTAGTCAATATCGCCAATCTTGCAAACTTTATCTATATTAGGCAAAAAGGCGAACCAAAAGGCAACGCCCGCCCAGTACTTAATGCTGCACATATGCTTGGTAACGAGCCGTTCTTCTTCTTTTTTGCAGATGATTTTTTTAGCGGCGAAGTTTCGTGCGCTGAACAGCTGCTGGAGGTCTATGAAAAGACAGGCAAATCTGTTGTCGCACTACGTGAAGTTCCTAAAAACGAAATATCGAGCTATGGTGTAGCAGATTTAAAGTCTGAACCTGAGAATGGTGTTGTCAGGATATCAAGTCTAGTAGAAAAGCCTTCATCTGACGAAGCTCCATCTAATTTGGCGATCGGGGCAGGTTATTTATTGACGCCAGATATAATACCAATTTTAGAAAAAGAAACTGTTGGTCCCGATGGTGAAATTAGGATTTCCGACGCAGTTTCCGAACTTGCTGGAACTAATGAGGTATACGGGAAAGTTATAGAGGGGGATTATCACGACACCGGCTCGCCCGAAATGTATATCAAAACAATTGTAGATTTAGCATTAAAAGACGATAAATTAGGGCCGGTACTTCGAGACTTTCTGGATAAGCGTCTGTAAAATTGATTACAGCTAGGCCCAAATATACTGTTATACTATTGTTATGGAAGCATTTGAAATATTAATCATTATATTATCAGTTACACTGTCAGTGTTTTTGATTGTAGCTATTATCGCTATTGTTTTAGCAATACAGCTACTTCAAAAGGCAAAGCGTGCAAGTGAAAGTGCGGCTAACGTAGCGGCAAATATCACGCAGTTAACAGGGTCGGTCAGCAGACTTGCTAGCGCACCAATGATATTGGCAATTCTAGATAGAGGTTTTAAAAAGTTTACCCGTAAGCGAAAGTAGGAGGATATCATGAGTAAGAACAACGACAACAAAGGAAAAGTAGCCGTAGGTGCATTCTTAGGAGTAGTAAGTGGATTAGTGGCAGGGCTACTATTTGCTCCTAAAAGTGGCAAAGAAACCCGTGAAGATATCAAAACAGCTGCCAGTAAGGTAGTAGATAAAGTACAAAAAGAGGCCGACGACCTGCTTGAACAAGCTAAAAAAGTAGAGGGCAGTCTTGAAGATAAAGCAAAAGCAGAACTTGCAAAGCTAAAAGTAGCCGCTACTGATGCTCGTGACAGAGTAAAAACCGCTGCTAGCAGCACTGCAGCCAAAAAAGACGATGCCAGCTTGCAGGCAGCTCTCGATGATGCCTCGAGTGCCTTCGCAAATCTCAAGACATTTCTAAAAAATGTCCGCAAATAAAGACAAGATTGTCCCACTAAAGAAGCGGACCGAAAAAGAGTATGCAGAGCTTGGTAAGGCCGTGTCGACAGTTTTTGAGTCTGGCGCTATTAGTAAAAAGGCGTTGTATAAAGCCAGCTTTTTGAGAGGATTATTAAGTGGTGTCGGAGGAGTGATCGGTGCTACTGCCGGTATTGCTTTGTTTCTATGGTTAATAAGCTTATTTGATCAGGTGCCATTAATTGGCAGTTTGTTAACCAAACTACAAGATACAATAAATAGTGCAGCCAAGTAGTTATAGTAACTTAAGCTAAGTTCTTTCAGTGAGAGTTTACTGTATAATATATAGTAATGGTAAAGGGTAAAAACAAAGTTGCTGATTTGTCGTCGGCTGATTATGTACATCTGCATAATCACACTCACTATAGCTTATTAGATGGGCTGCAAAAGATTGGCCCGATGCTAGATCATGTCAAAGAATTAGGTATGGAATCAGTGGCGATTACTGATCATGGTACTCTATCAGGCCTAATTGAATTTTATAAAGAAGGTGCTGAACGCGGCGTCAAAACGATATTAGGCATGGAAGGATATGTCGCAGCTCGTACTCACCGTGATAAAGAGCCTATAAAAGATAAGCAAAATTATCACATTACATTATTAGCTATGAATAACGAAGGTTATCAAAACCTTATGCAGTTATCAACAATTGCAAATCTTGACGGATTTTATTATAGGCCTCGTATAGACCATAGCCTGTTAGAAAAATTCAACGAAGGCCTTATCGTACTCTCGGGATGTATTGGTAGTGAAATTGGCGATTTACTTCGTCAAAATCAATATGAGATGGCTTTAGAAAAAGCCGATTGGTATAAAAAAACTTTTCCTGGACGATACTATATAGAGCTTCAAGATCATGGCCACCCCGACCATCCATCACGTTGGGATGAACAGACTGCGGTAAACGAAAAACTGTTAAAACTTGCTTCGGAACTTGAGCTCCCTTGTGTGGTAACATGCGACGCGCATTATCTAAAGCACGAAGATCAGGAGGCGCACGAGATACTTTTGTGTGTTCAGACCGGCTCGTATCTTAGCGACGAAAACCGCATGAGTCTAAAGAATTTTGAACTGCATCTAACGGATCCAGATGAAATAATCAAAAGGTGGGGTAAGACACACCCAGAAGTAATCAGTAACACCCGTAAAATTGCTGATTCTTGTGATGTAAAAATTGAGCTAGGTAAAATACTTATACCCAAATTCCCTGTTCCTAAAGGGGAGAACGAAAAGTCATTTTTAGAAAAGCTGGTATATCAAGGACTGGCGTGGCGCTACAAGGAAATTCCAAGAAATGAAATATCTACCATGAGTAAGTCTGAAGCGATTAATAAACTGCCGAAAGAAGTACTCGAACGGACTAAATATGAGCTTTCGGTAGTCGACCAAATGGGTTTTAATGGATATTTTCTTATAATTTCTGACTTTATTAACTGGGGTAAAGACCGCGGAATTGTCTTTGGTCCAGGAAGAGGTAGTGCTGCCGGATCGATCATAGCTTACGCTCTTAATATTACTACAATTGACCCTTTGAAATACGATTTGCTATTCGAAAGATTTTTGAACCCTGATCGTGTAAGCATGCCAGATATCGATATCGATATCCAAGATACTCGCCGAGACGAGGTTATCCAATACTGCGTTGAGAAGTATGGCGCTGAGCGTGTCGCAAACATTGTGACTTTCGGTAAAATGGCTGCCCGAAATGCCGTCCGTGACGTTGCCAGGGTATTGCAGGTTCCATATACTGAGGCGGACCGGATGGCCAAGATGATTCCGCCCCCAATTCAAGGTAGACATATACCGTTGGAAATATCATTAGAGCAAAATGCTGATCTTAAGGCTGAATACTTATCCAGCGAGGTTAGTAAGCGAGTATTTGACCTTGCCGTACGAGTAGAAGGCACAATTAGAAGTCACGGCGTGCATGCTGCAGGAGTAGTTATTGCGCCAGACGACATAGTTAAATTTGCACCGTTAGAAATGGCACAAAAAGGCGTCGTAACTACACAGTACTCGATGGGCCCGATTGAAGACCTTGGTCTATTAAAAATGGACTTCTTGGGATTATCTAACTTAACGATTATTAAGAACACGCTACGCATCGTGAAACGTGTCGAGGGTATAGATATTGATATTAATACCTTATCATTAGATGATAAAAAAACTTATGAGCTTTTACAGCGAGGCGATACAACAGGCGTTTTCCAATTCGAATCATCTGGCATGAAAAGGTACCTCAAAGACCTCAAGCCAACAGAGTTTGATGACATCGTAGCTATGGGCGCCCTGTACAGGCCGGGTCCTTTAAGTGCTGGCCTAACGGATATGTTTATTAAGCGAAAGAACGGTCAACAGAAAGTCACATATGATCACCCAAGCATGAAAGCAGCTCTCGAGAATACATACGGCGTTCTTGTGTATCAAGAGCAGTTTATGCAAATCAGCCGAGACGTCTGTGGATTTACTGGCGGCGAGGCCGATACTCTTCGTAAAGCAATCGGTAAGAAAAAGCGCGATGTAATGGCAAAAATGGAAACAAGATTCATCGAAGGCGCTATAGAGCATTCCGGTATATCTCGTGAGAAAATCGAAGAATTCTGGAAAAAATTACTAGGCTTCGCTGACTATTGTTTTAATAAATCGCACTCGGCTTGTTACGGTATGATTTCATATTGGACGGCATATTTGAAGGCTCATTATCCGGCTGCATTTATGGCCGCATTGATGACTAGCGACGCTGATGATACTGATAGGTTAAGCATCGAAATGAGTGAATGTGTTCATCAAGGCATTGCTGTCTTGCCCCCAGACGTCAATCAGTCTTTTGTAGAGTTTGCTGTAGTACCTGGAGAAAATGCTATTCGTTTTGGAATGGCTGCAATTAAGAATATAGGCACCGGGGCTGTCGAAGAGATTATAAGAGCCCGCGAGAAAGCCGGAGGCTTTAAATCGATCGAAGATTTCTTTAGTCATGTAAACGGTCGGGTAGTCAACAGAAAAGTTGTTGAGAGTCTTATTAAAACGGGAGCATTTGATAGTTTCGGTGAACGCGTGCAGCTACTGGATAACATTGAATCAATGCTAAGCTTCTCGTCAAAAAAGCAAAAAGAACTCGATAGCGGACAGGTAGATTTTTTTGGTGACAATCTGGATAAGAAAGACGATACTTCAAGAATAAGTCTTGCTCCCGCTTATAGCCGCTACGAAAAGCGCGATCAACTGCAGTGGGAAAAAGAATTATTAGGTTTATACTTATCGGAACATCCATTGCAAGATTACAGGTTGTTTCTAAGCGAAAAAACAAACCCAATAAACACCCTCAAAGCCTCAATGCACGAGCAAAAAGCAATTGTCGGCGGCAATATTACCAACACGAGAGTTATAACTACTAAGTCTGGAAAACAAATGGCTTTTATACGCTTGTCGGATGAAACAAACGATATCGAGGTCGTCGTATTTCCAAAGGTATACGAACAAGCGCCCAGCCTATGGCAGATTGATAATATTGTTGTCGTAGAAGGAAAAGTAGATGCACTAGCCCGCGATGGGTCGGCAAGTGAGGAGTTCAAAATTATAGCTTCAAAAGTTCGGGAGCTTACGCATGAACACGCGCTTGCCTATAAGTCTACCGGCAAAATCAAGTCACAACCTACTCCCAAAGCAGTACCAATGGCCAAGAAAGATCAAAGGCTTTTTATTAGAGTTATTGACGCAAATCAGCATCAACAACTCGAACAACTAAAAACTGTACTGGATTCGAATAGCGGTAATTATGAAGTAGTGCTGGTAACTGGTGAAAACAAAAAGGTCATCAAAATCCCTTATAAACTTGACATCAGCGAAACAGCTCTTAGAGAAGTGGCCGATATATTTGGCGCACAGAACGTCAAGCTTCACTAATTATCTAATTATGCCAATCGTGGAAGTTAGATAAATAACCAGTGTAATAAAGCTTAACACCGCAAAATCTACCAAAGGATGATGCAAAACCCAGTCCTCGCCGTGCAGTAAAGCTCTTTTAACAATCAATGCGTGTTTGCCGATCCAAACTCCAGCTAATACTATTGCAGATAAACTAAGAACAGCAGCGCTCCAAGGTGCAGCTCCGTTCGTCCATGATTGTATTCTAGTTATGCGTGAGGCTTTATTTTCAGAGCCTGTGGCTACGTCAGAAGTGTAAGGTGTCTCCGGGGCTAATTCTTCTGTTTTCTGCACGATTGGTTCATCGACTGGTGCAGGTACTGCTACTTCTGGCGGCAAAGTTACAGGCGCTGGAGCACTAGGCTGAGTTGCAACAGGCTTTGTTGTTGCAACTTTCGGTGCTGGCTTGGGTGCGGCTGGAGCAGGAGCAGGCGTGGGGCTAGTGGTAGTTGCAGACTGAACCCTTGGCTGTCCATACATCGCTACTACTATAGTTTCATTACCAGTACCGACGAAATTCGGCGCATCTACAAAACCAAAGCCAACTTCCGTGTATTCATTATTTAGTACATTAGCTCGATGGCCGGGGCTGTTCATCCATCCAGACAGCGTTGCTGAACTAGTAGCAAATCCATAAGCTAAGTTTTCTCCCGCCTTGTTATAGGCATATCCTGCCTGACTGATAAAGTACCAAGGCTCTTTACCGTCTGGAGTATTATGCGACCAATAGTCTCTTTCTTTCATATCTTCCGCCTTAGCCTGGGCGGCATTATTTAATTTAGAATTGATAGCTAACGAACCGAGTCCTCGGCTTGAGCGCTCAGCGTTATGGCCGCTCAATAACCCATTTCGACTCATTTCCGTCGCATAAGCTAGTACTGAATTTTGGGCAGCTTGTTGGACTGGCGTGTTAAATATCATCAGTCCACTAATAGCAATCATTATTAATGACGGTATGAACGGCCAATAAACTTTATGAAATTTTTGTGACTGGTTTTGCCTTTTAGGATGAGCTTTACTGTTATAGGCCCTAGTCACTGACTTTTTTTGTTTCGTCATAACTTCATAACTATAACATAAAACTTATGGTTGCATAAGCACGTACAACGCTATTGCTGCAGCTACGGCAACGTTAAAAGATTCTTTATCGCCGTGCATCGGGATTTCCAAGCTGGAATCACAAATTTCTAATACAACAGAACTTACTCCTGTCACTTCATTTCCAACAATTAAAACTAGTTTTACGGGCTTATTGTATTCAGATAAGCTGACGCTACAAGCTGTTTGCTCAAGTGCAGCTATCACGTAGCTTTTGCTCTTTAGGTCATCAAGTGTTTCAGTGACACTCTTTCGATAGTGCCATTTTACGGTTTTTTCAGCCCCCAATGACGTTTTAGATATTTGTTTTTCTGTTTTTTCAGCTAAATGTGGTAACCTATCGTCATTTTTCGATTTAGGGTAGGGCGTTATGCCACATAAGTAAACTTCATTTATTCCAAGGCCATCACAGGTGCGTAGTATCGAACCGACATTATGTGAGCTCCGTATATTGTCCAATATTAGTACCAAATCCATTACTAAAGCTTAAACCGCTTCTTTGTTTGGTACAACTTATGCTTAAATATACTAATGAAACGGTGGGACAACTAATGGCTCAGGACGCGCGTCAAGATGACGAAAAAGCAGCTTTGCGGCGCGCTCAGATATTAGGACTTTCCTATTATGATTCTTCATTCCCTCAAAAAGTAATTTATAAAGATTTGCTAACTTTACAAGAGCTCTATCAGTTAAAGGTTATTCCACTTCAAAAAGCTGAACATTTCATTCATTTCGGTGTTACCAATACCACTTCTAGACAATCTATGGACATGCTTAAGCATCGGTTTCTCGACCAGCAGGTGAATTTTTCACTTATAAGTGATACTGGTTATCGGGAATATATGAAGCTATATGATCCTCCTAAAAAAATCGAATATACCGACATCCAAGTTACGAGTTCGGCTAATTTAGATCAGGTAGATGAAATTTCTGGTATTTTATCGCAAGTCAAAGCTAACGATATGTTGGCTTACCTTGTTCAGCAGGCTCACAAGCTAAACGCATCTGATATACATGTCGAACCCCAGAAAGATTATGTACGTATACGGTTCCGTATCGACGGAGTACTACATGTCATTGCTAAGCTCGGATTTGACAAATACCGCGTTCTACTTTCGGCTATCGCTGCTGCGGGTAATATATATACTTCTGGCGATGAAGCCCAACAAGGTCACATTGCGCAAGAGCTGACTATGGTTGACGGTGCATCGGTAAGCGTAAACCTAAGGCTCGAAACAGTACCTTCGGTGAACGGCGTTGAAATCGTTATGCGTCTATTTAATATGAGCAGCGAAATGTACAACCTCGATAGATTAATGCTTTCAGTCAAAGAAAGAACCGTGGTTGACGATATAATTTCCAAGCCGTCAGGGCTTGTAATGGTTGTCGGCCCGACAGGTTCTGGTAAAACAACTACGCTATATTCTATGTTAAATTCATTAAATAGCGATGAGCGGAAAATCATTACGCTTGAAGACCCTGTCGAGTATCAGTTTCCCGGTATTAGCCAGCTGCCAATCAACACCATTAATACTGAAGTCACTTTTGCCGACAGGTTGAAGGCCGTTCTGCGACTCGACCCAGACATTATTATGGTTGGTGAGATTCGAGACCTAGAAACGGCTAAGACCGCACTCCAGGCCTCACTGACGGGTCATTTGGTGCTATGTACGTTTCATGCCAGCTCAGCTGCCGCTGCACTGACTAGGTTGGCAGATATTATCGGTGATAATCCATTATTTTTGTCGGCAATCAGGCTGGTTATGGCACAGCGGTTAGTTAGGCGTTTAGACGACAGCACTAAGCAGGCATTTACTCCTGACCAAACAACTCTTGATAAGATGAAACATGCATTAGTAGGGTTGCCAGAAGAAGATTTTCCAAAATTTCCTAACGGCGTTGAGCTCTACAATGCGGTTCCTGGGCCGGATAACCCCTACGGATTTAAAGGTCAATTACCTCTAAGAGAGCAGTTCCTTATGACAGGAGAACTTCGTAAACTCTTAGAAAACGGTGGCAAAAATATTACAACTCAGAGCATAGAAGAAGCGGCAGTTAATAGCGGTATGCGAACTATGTATCAAGACGGTCTTATCAAAGTATTACGCGGTGAAACAACCCTAGAAGAAATTGCCCGAGTGGTTGGATAGCAAAATTTTCAAGTGTTCCAATTAGGTCTATGCTATATAAAACAATATTATATCCTAGGAATTGGCAAAGATTTAAACCAGTCTTCTATGCGTTTTTCAAGATGGTCATCGGTTCTGCGCACCGCCAGATCTGGATAATCTGATCTTACGTACTCAGAAGGATTTCTCTGTCGATCTACAAAAACTAATCGCGGAATTTCTAGTAAATCAGAGACGGTAAACGGACTTAATCCGCGAAATCTCCCAAATGCGGCCATGTCGCTTGTTACAACCCCACGGGTATATAGTCCTGCTTGATGAGATACTTCTTCGGCATCAGTAGAAAAAAATGAAACGAGCTTAAGAGATTTGGCTATATAAAATGCAGTATCACCAAGTTCTCTGTTTTGGACGTCATCATATATTACTATTTCGGGGCTGGCCATGAACTTTAATCCTATTTAACTGAAAATATACTATAAAAGGGAATAAAACAAAAGCATAAGTAAAACAATTAAATTTTTAACTTATAGCATTACTGACTGCATCAACCACGCCTGAATCGAAAGGCCCCGGTATAATCTTGTCAGGAGATGGATTTGCAACTAGTGCAGCGAGTGCTTCGGCAGCAGCGATCTTATGATGGTCTGTTATCTTTGTTATCCCATGATCTAGAGCGCCTCGGAAAATTCCAGGAAATCCTAGCGAGTTATTAACTTGATTAGGAAAATCGCTTCTACCGGTTGCGACAATATATGCTCCGGCCTGTTTAGCTTCGTCTGGCAAAATCTCAGGCACAGGATTAGCCATGGCAAAAATTACCGGACGACTGCCCATAGTTTTTATCATTTCGCCCGTTAAAAGACCTGGCTGACTAACACCGATAAAAATATCGGCATTTCGGATCGCGTCGCTCAATGAACCTGGCTTTTGAATGGGGTCGCCAAATTCTAATAATAGCTTCTTTTCGGAATTTAAGTTGTTACGAGATTTTTCAATAATTCCTTTACTGTCGACTGTGACAATATTTGGTTTAGCGTATTTGTATAGCAGTTTGGCTATAGCAACACCTGCTGCGCCAGCGCCGACTAAGACGATCTTACAATCTGAAAGGTTTTTACCTGTTACTTTGCAAGCATTAATCAGTCCTGCTAGCGTAACTATGGCAGTCCCGTGCTGATCGTCGTGCATTACAGGAATGTTGAGTTCTGCTTTGAGTCGTTCCTCAATCTCAAAACATTTTGGGGCGGCAATGTCTTCGAGATTAATACCACCAAAACTCGGTGCGATTCGTTTAATGGTTTCGACGATTTCATCAGTCGTATGAACATTCAAGACTATCGGCACGGCATCTACGTCTGCGAAATGTTTAAAAAGCATTGCTTTGCCTTCCATGACAGGCATAGCGCCCTCTGGACCTATGTCGCCTAAGCCCAATACAGCCGAACCATCACTAATTACCGCTACTAAATTATTTGTCCATGAAACTTCTTTGAGCTTTTCTGGATTATCTTGAGCATAAAGTGAAGCCGCTCCCACGCCAGGAGAATAAAACAGTTTTAAAGTATCAGGAGTTACGTCGCCGCGAAGCGAAATACTAATTTTACCTTTTAGGTTTTTGTGTAATTTTAGCGCCTCGTCGTTTGAATACATGCACTTATACTAAACCAAAAACCAATCTGTTTCCAAAATTATGATCGTCAGCTAACAAGCCTTATGCCGTACTTTAGGTGGGGGGTTGTCTAGCTTGAACTAGTTTCAAGAATGCCTAGGGGGAGCACCTTTCCCCTATAAATCACTTCACAAGTAGTAATTTTTATGCTAAGATGTAGCTAATCTTTCATAATAATCTTAAGAGGTAGAGTAATGGAATCAGTATTAGCAAAGTTTGAAGCCAGTGCACGCAAGAAAAAAGTTGTTGATGTGCAGAGTGGGGACACGGTAAAAGTCCACCAGAAAATTAAAGAAGGCAACAAAGAGCGTGTTCAGATATTTGAAGGCTTGGTTATTAGAACCGGCAAGAAGCAAAGTATCACCAGCACGATTACAGTAAGGCGTATAGCAAGCGGAGTAGGTGTAGAAAAAACCTATCTAATTCACAGTCCACTTGTTATGAAAATTGAAGTTACTAAAAGAAGTAAAGTACGACGCAATTATTTGAGCTACATGCGAGCGCTTAAGGGTAAATCGGCTCGTCTGGGTTCTGTAGATTTCGATCGTCGTGCCGTAAACGATGTTCATGACCTAGAAGCAGAGAAAGCTGAAGCCGAACTTAAAGCCCAAGCTGAAGCAGAACATGATGCCGAGGCGGCTAAAGAAGCCAAGGAACATGCTACAGAAGAAGCCAAGTTCGAAGAAGCTGTAAAAGCACACGAAGAGTAAATTATAAGAATCCGAATAAAGCCGCTTGCTTAAGCGGCTTTTTATATTTTGAGGTTTTCGTATAACTTTACGCCTTCAAAAGATTTTCAACTATAATTAAGCTCATGGGGCTAATAGGAATTGATGAAGTAGGTAGAGGCGCATGGGCGGGGCCTCTGTTAGTAGTTGCAGCAAGAACTAAAAAAGGTAGGAAACTGCCGACAGCATTAAAAGACTCAAAGTTACTTAGCAAAAAACAGCGCGAGCTCTTGGCTGTAGAAATAGTTAAGTGCTGCGATATAGGCCAGGGCTGGGTTTCCGCCGATATGATTGACGCACTAGGTCTAGCAAATGCGCTAAAAAGTGCTACGCTTTTGACTCTTTTATATCTTGACGCTAAATCGAAAGATAAAATACTTATAGACGGAAGTGTTAACTTTATTAAAAGCACTATGTATATAAATGTAGCTACTAAAGTCCGCGCCGATCAGTCAGAGCCTATTGTTTCGGCCGCATCGATTATAGCAAAAGTGCTGCGCGATCAACTGATGAGTGAATATGGATTGGATTATCCGGATTACAATTTCTCTAAAAATGTTGGCTATGGAACAGCCGGGCACATTAAATCACTGGACCAATTTGGCATTACGCCACTCCATCGAAAGAGCTACAGACCAATCAAAGAACGATTACTAAAATCCAGTAATTTAATTTAAAAATATTTATGAATACTAAAGATTTTGGAGATTTCGGCGAAGAAGCGGTCGCAAATTACTTAACTAATGTAGGCTATAGAATTTTAAATAGAAACTGGAAAACGCGTTGGTGTGAAATAGACATAGTTGCCCAAAAAGAAAAAACTGTATATTTTGTAGAAGTAAAATTCCGAAAAAGTACTAACTGGGGTGATGGCCTAGAGTATATAACACCTAAAAAACAACAGCAGATGAGGTTTGCTGCTGAAATGTGGATGCAAACAAATCGCTGGCGAGGCGACGCTCAACTTTCAGCCGCCAGCGTCGACTCGCTTGGAGAAATTGAATTCATAACAGATATAAATGCTTAATGCGGCTTTCAAATAATAACTCTAAGTCCTGCTGAACCAAGTCAGTATATTATCGAAATCTCTTTTTCTCCAAGCTGTGTGCCACTCGATAATTTCAATACCCTGATCTATAGATCGGTTGAACGCCGGGCTACGTTTTGGTTCGAAAAAAGCTTTATATTCTTTAATGAATCCGCTGTGGCTAAAAGTGCGAGCGGCATACACAGGCATACGATAAAATCCTAGATCTCCTTCGAAATTCGCCTGAAGCCAATCCCAGTTTTCTTTGATCCAGTCCCAGGTCCTGTCTCGGGCAAATCGATTCATAAAAGAATAAGCTATCCAGTAAGCAACGTCTTGTAAGCGTACGCTATCGGTAGTGATATTTGCTAGGGCTTTTTCAATCAAATCGGCTTGTTTAAAGCCAGTTAAGGCGGCGGCAATATTTGTACGCTCTTCGCTGTTTGTCGTAGAGTCGTGCATGCTCATCAGCTTGTTGAATTCATTTTTGCCCCCATGTCTTGCAACTGTTCCGTATACTACACCACGCATATCTGGATCTATCTCAAAATTTCGTTTCATTTGAGTATGAGTCGCGGTTTGAGTAAGCGAAGGGTCTACGTCCTGCGGCTCGTGCATAGCCTTGAATAGCCGCTGGCATTCATTAACAACATTAGGCTCTTCTGCAACGGCAGCCATAGCCAGTACAATCGGTCGAAGTAACGTGTCGAAATGCGATTCGTTGTCTTTTTGCTCCCAGCCTAATCGTGCTATTTGTCTTGCTGTCAGTTCAATAACATAAGGGCTCATTTTGCTTCGTAGCTCTTCACTATCCATTACGGTACGAACTGTGGCTAAGCCATTTGCAATAATATCCCATACGGCGGTGTTGTCTTCGTTACGATACGCATCAAGTAACTCCAAAACTACGGTTGTAGAAGTTTTACCGGCTTTAGCAGATTCGAAAGAATCGCTTAGTATGCCAATCCTGCCATTAACGTCTAGAACACCGAGTTTGATAGATTTAGCGTGTTCTTTAAGTAATTCATCCGAGTAGCTAATTCTGTAAAATCCGTTTTGGGATGAATTTAGCGATGGGCTAATGCCGGTTAATTCGAATTCACCAGTTTGCTTATTTAGTGTGTTTACTTTTATCTCCTGACTAAGCAGCGGAACCGGCCAGACAGACTTATCTGCATTTGCTGGCTCGCGCAAATAAAATCTTGATTGTTTAAGCTGGAGCTTATCATTAGAAATTTTAGCTGTAACTATTGGAAAGCCGGGAAGACTTGTCCAAGCATGCATGAACTCCTTGACAGGTTTACCCGAAATGTCTTCGAGAGCCTGCCATAAATCTGTTGTAACAGTGTTTTTGTAAGAATATTTTGTTAGGTAATGACGCATGCCGGCACGGAAATCTTCGGCTCCTAAATAATCATGGAGCATACTAATTACGCTTGCTCCCTTGCTGTAGCTAATGGCGTCGAAAATTGTCCTTATCTCGTCTGGATGATTAACTTTGACTTCTATTGGATGAGTATTTTCGAGTGCATCAAGTTTGAGGGCTTGTTCGCGGTCATCTACCAAGAACTGCGTCCATAGTTGCCATTTAGGAAATAAGTGATCGATCGCCAAATATTCTACCCAACTAGCAAAACCTTCGTTTAGCCATAAATCTGTCCACCAGCGCATAGTTACTAGATTGCCAAACCATTGGTGTGCTAGTTCGTGCGCTACAACTAGAGCTGCGAACTGTTTGGTCGTAAGACTGGTATGCCTTTTGTCTACTAACATTGCTTGCTCTCTGAATGTTATGCAGCCCCAGTTTTCCATAGCTCCGCTGGCAAAATCTGGCAATGCTATAAGGTCACATTTGGCTAATGGATAAGGGATTCCAAAATAGTCTTCATAAAAATCTAAGCAATTTACTGCTGTTTCAAGAGCGAAGTTTGTGTGATCTATATTATCTGGAGTCGCAAAAGTTCTGACTAGTGTGCCCGAGCCAGTTCGGCTTTCTTTATGTTTCATGTTGCCACTGACAAATGCCAGCAAGTAAGCGCTCATAATCGGCGTTTGCTCGAAAACCGTTGTTGTTCGGCCTAATTTATCTGTTACTTTTGACGCAGGGGAGTTGCTGATATTTGTTAAGCCGCTGCCAGTAGTAAGGCTAAACTTGAATGTAGCTTTTGCCTCAGGTTCGTCTATACAAGGAAAAGCTTGCCTGGCGTGATGACTCTCAAACTGTGTAGCTATCAGGTGCTGCTTTATATTATTATGGACAAAATAACAAGGGTAAATACCATCCATCGGCCGAGTAATTTCTCCGCTAAAATGAATTTCAACGTCGTATGTGCCAGGGTAAATTAAACTTTCCGTATGAATACGTAATTCTTCATAAGCTTTATGCCTGTTAATCCTAGCTATTTCAATTGTCTTTTTTTCGTTTTTTTTGGTGGTATGAATTATGCTTACAGATTTAATCGCTAAATCTTTCTGGTGGAAGGTTAGGCGTTTAGTTGGTCGGCCAATCTTTTTTCCCCTGATTTTAACTGAACCACTGAACTTGAGCCCCTCGTGGTCAATATCTAATTCTAAATCGTAATGTTCTGGTTGGAACCCCTCGTAAAGTCTGGTTACTTTTTTTGCCAAGCTTTCTAGTCTCCCCTCTAGTTGTAATCGAATGTTTATATATAGTATACTGTATGAAGTATCCGGCCGACAGGTCGGAATTTTTAATTTAAAAACCTAAGAAAAGGAGAGTCTTCGTTAGATAAAGTATGTTGAGCCGATGTAGTCATTATGGCCACTCCGTACATCCGAATGCCACAGCAGCAAACCAAACGAAGCAAAAATATTATGGAACTAGATATGAAACAACTAGCAGCGGCTATTAAGCTGATTGCAGAGGAAAAAAACCTACCTGACCAAACTGTACAGGAAATCGTAGAACAAGCGCTAGCGGCCGCTTTTAGGCGCGATCATGGTGAGCGCGAGCAAGAGGTGCGGGTAAATATGAATCTGAATACCGGCGATGTCGATGCTTATGTTTCTAAAGAAATCGTTGAAGAAGTTAGTGATGAAAAGATTCAAATTGCATTAACAGATGCCAAAAAGCTTAGCAAAGAGGCTAAGATCGGTGAAATTGTAGAAATACATCAAAAAGTTAAAGATTTCGGTCGTGTAGCAGCTCAAACAGCCAAGCAAGTGATTCTACAAAGATTACGCGAAGCCGAGCGTGAAATTATCATGGCAGAATACGAGGACAAAATCGGTAGCGTTATTAACGGCATCGTTGCTCGCGTAGAGGCTAGAATTGTTAGAGTAGATTTGGGCAAAACTCAGGCTATAATGCCTGCTAGTGAGCAGATTCAGGGCGAGCGATATTTCCCAGG
>JALYSF010000032.1:1043-9903 GCA_030854905.1 bacterium | reverse complement strand
GCATCACGGTCATGTTTATTCAGGGCCGATGTACTAATATTAGTTTATGGTAAATCCTAATTTTTCACAGCTAATGCCCGAACAAGTGACAGCAGAAATATTACATGCTGATACCCAACAAAAAATAACTCTAGGATTCGATGGCCGTAAGCTAACGAGCGGCGATAACGTATACGATATGTTAGAGCGCGGCCCGACAAGTTATTATTTGTACAATTGTATTGCAGAGCCGGACACATGGCAGTATTTTCAGCAAATGAGTGGCCAAACCGGCCACGTGCCGCGTCAAGCTAGCATCAATAGATCCGTCAGGGAAATAGTTATGGGCTTAAGAAGTGTGCTTGGGTTTGTACCTCTTGAAAAATTATATGAAAAAACCGAAGAAGTAAAACGCACCTATGACGTAGAAACGCCAAAAGGTATGATGCTTTTAACAGGTTTAGGCAAAGCTGCTACTACCGAAGAGTTAGAAATACTTACTAAAGAATTATCTCTGCCCGAAATACTAGATTTGGAAGTGGTAGAGGGGTCTAAAGATAGCGATGAAGCCGATGCCCCTCCAGAAAACCCCAATTCATTAGTCACTAAACACGCTAATAGTGCTGAGCGCACTATGAAAACATGGGTAGATAGTTTGGTCGCCTCGGAAAGCGGAATAAAAAAATTAGGGATTGGCACTTGGCCAGCAAGCGAAGCTCTAGCCATTAAGTTTATAACAGAGGCTCATCCTTCAGAAGTGAGTCTAAGAGCCGTTATGGAGTATTTAAAAACCTTCAGAGACTTTCGTAATATGACTGACGAAAAACTAAGCAGGCAAGTTGTTAATGCGTACAAGCTATATAAAGGTTCATCAAATCCCACAACCACACCGCTGCTTTTCAGATCACTCAGCCCTAGCGAATCTAGAGGCAGAGATACTTATGAAACAGCTTTTCTTAGATGGGACAAACAATCTCCTATAAGATCTAAAGTAACGCCTATTAATATAGGATCTGATTTAGGTCCTAGGCGTGTCCCTAGGCCAACAAAAAAACTAATAGAATAGTTGTCTGATAGCCAAAATAACAGGGATAGAGTACAATAAACAGTGAATGAAAAGGTACAATCCTAAAGAAATCGAGCCAAAATGGCAGGCGAAGTGGGCGGAAGACAAAATATACGAAACTGCCGAAAAACCTGGCAAGACTAAGATTTTTGCTTCGCCAATGTTACCGTATCCGAGCGGAGCCGGGCTTCATACCGGACACGTTCGTAATTATTCGATTAGTGACGCAGTTGCCAGATTTAATAGGCAAAGAGGTTACAATACTTTATCGACAATTGCTTGGGACGCGTTCGGTTTGCCAGCCGAGAATTATGCTATCAAAACCGGAACGGCGCCAGACTTATCGACCGCTAAAAATATTGCATATTTCAAGGAGCAGTTACAAAAACTTGGGATGAGCTTTGACTGGTCACGTGAATTCAATACGTCAGATCCGGAATATTACCGCTGGACTCAGTGGATGTTCCAATTAATGTTTGATCGAAATTTGGCTTACCAAGCAGAAAAGTTACAGTGGTGGTGTGATAAATGTAAAACTGTATTGGCCGATGAGCAAGTAGTAGGTGGTAAATGTTGGCGTCATGAGAGCCCGGAAGATCCATTAGTAACTAAAAAAAGCCTAAAACAGTGGTTTTTTAAGATTACCGATTACGCTGATGCGATTTTAGATGCGACAGATGAACTAGCTTGGCCAGAAAAAATAAAAACTATGCAAAAGAACTGGATAGGGCGCTCTAAAGGAGCTTTAATCAAATTCTCTGTCAGCGATTCTGAAGATAACGTAGAAGTGTTTACTACTAGGCCAGATACAATCCACGGCGCAACTTTTTTGGTGCTCGCACCCGAACACCCACTTACTATGCAAATTGCAAAAAATTCGCAATTTGATAGTGTAAAAAAGTATGTTGAGCAATCAATAGTTAAGTCGGATCTTGAGCGTCAGGAGAACAAAGAGAAAACAGGAGTATTTACTGGATCATACGCTATAAATCCAGCTAATGGAGAAAGCGTTCCAATTTGGATAGCTGACTATGTTCTGCCAGGCTATGGCACAGGAGCCATAATGGCTGTCCCAGCGCACGACGAGCGCGACAACGAGTTTGCTAGTACGTTTGACTTACCAATTAGGGTGGTTGTTGAACCAACGTTTGGCGAGCCAAAAGGTGATGAGAGTTTCAAAAATTCAGTCTATGTAATTGTCAGGAATCCGGATACAAAAAAGATCATAGTTTTGGATTGGGGGCCGCGCCAAGAACGTTATGGTGGGAAAATGCTAATTGGAGGCGGTGTTGACGAGGGTGAGACTTACGAGTCGGCTGCGCGTCGGGAGATATTGGAAGAAACTGGCTACAAGAATGTCAAGCTGGTAAAAGAGGCCGATTTTGAAGGTCACGGTTATTTTTACTCAAATGTGAAAAATAAGAATATGGAAGTTTCAGGCAAAGGCCTCCTTTTTGAATTAATTGACGAAGAAAAAGTTGAGTCAGCGTTGGAGGAAGGCGAAAAGGACAAATTCTCAGTAATGTGGGAACCTGAAAATCGAGTAGCGGATATTCTGGATGACGGGGTGCACGCAGCATTTTATCGTCACCTTGTTCTGGATGAACTTTACACCAAAGAAGGCAGATTAGTTAATTCGGGCGACTATAGTGGAACATCCTCGTATCTGGCGCGTGAAAAAATCGTGGCCGATTTGGCTGCTAAAGGTTTTGCAGAAGAAAAAACTAATTTTAAAATTCGCGACTGGCTGATTAGTCGTCAGCGATATTGGGGATCGCCCATACCTATTATTCACTGCCCAGATCACGGAGCTGTATTAGTGCCTGAAAAGGATTTGCCCGTGTTATTACCGAAAGTCGAAAATTATGCCCCTGACGGTACCAATAGTTCAATACTTGCTGGAGTTGATGAGTGGGTAAACGTACCTTGTCCTACCTGTGGCAAGCCAGCCAAACGCGAGACAGATACAATGGACGGCTATGTATGCAGTACTTGGTATTTACATCGATACACAGATGCGCACAACCCTAATATTGCTTTTGACCCCGAAAAAGCTAATTATTGGTTCCCGATAGATTACTATTTTGGCGGCGACCATGCGGTGGCGCATTTACTGTATATCCGGTTCTTCCAAAGAGTTCTGGTAGACGCCGGAATAATGGATATAAGTACAATAGAGCCTATTAAAAGACTCGTTTACAACGGATATATAAATGCAGATGACGGCCGTAAAATGAGCAAAAGCCTTGGAAACACAGTCGATCCGATGGATATAATTAATCAAGGATATGGTGCCGACGCTCTTCGAGTGTTTGAGCTGTTTATTGCGCCTTATGACCAAGATACAAGCTGGAATACTAACGGCGTTCCTGGTGCTTACAGATTCCTCCAAAGATACTGGACTTTAGTTTACGAATTTATCGATAGTAAAGCCGAGAAGCAACAATTAAATAATGACAACGGCGAAATTCTAAAAATTACCCATAGAACTATCAAGAAAGTCTCAAGTGACCTTGAAAACTTAAGCTTTAATACGGCAGTATCTGCAATGATGGAATGCGTTAATGACTTGTACAAGGTTAAAGCAAAAATAGGTTACGGCAATGTAGAAGAGTGGGAATTTGCACTTAAGACTCTCTCACAGCTACTTGCTCCGTTTGCCCCTCATATAACGGAAGAAGTTTGGCATGATTTAGGCGCTGAATCATCGGTACACGTGGACAATTGGCCTGTTCATGATGAGAGTTATTTGACCAATGATACTATGGAAATCGCCATTCAGGTCAACGGTAAGTTACGAGGAACTATAAATGTCGCATCTTCAAGTTCTAAAGAGGAAATACTTCAGACTGCCAAAAATGAAGAAAACGTAGCTAAATACCTTAGCTCTCAAGAAGTCAAAAAAGAAATCTATGTCCCTAACAAATTAGTCAACTTCGTAATATAGCTTCTGAGCAGCAGAGCTCTCCGTAAAACTACGCTAATGAGCGCAGCGAAAGCTGTGCTTTGCGCAGCCTTTAGCAAGAGGGAGGGTATTATTCGAACTTGATTCGAACAATACCTGGGAGAGCAGAGCTCTCCCTAGTCAAATAAGCAGCTTGCTGCTTGAACCCTAAAAAGTTATAATTAGCCTAACTTTATCAGTAATTAAGAAGGGAGCAGACATGGGTAAACCAAAAAAACGCACCTCGTCTCGCCGTACAGGTACACGGCGCAGTCATTTGGTACTAAAACTTGCGCGCGCAGTTAATGCGAAATCGCCAGTTAAAGTTAGAACAACAGTCCGCGAAAGCGGCAAAAAAGTAGAAGCTTAATAAGCCTCTACTTAAACATACGTTAAAAATAAGGAATACCTCAATGGCATCAAATCGTCACTTAGGCCGAATTGTCACTCTGCAGACACTGTATGAGATTGATTTTAGGCGTGACTGCAACGATAAGGATGTAGATAAAAAAGAAGTTGTAAAACGCAATATTGGCCGTTACAGCGAGGTACTCGAAGACAAGTCTTTTATTATAAACTTAGTCGATGGAGTGCTTGACAGTGAGGATGAACTGGATAAGATTATCCAGCCAATCGCCCCAGAGTGGCCTATTGACCAGATTGCACGGATGGATAGGACGATTCTGCGGATTGCATTTTACGAGCTGCTTAGTGGAGCTGATGTGCCGCCTAAAGTCGTCATTAACGAAGCAGTTGAACTAGCCAAAGCCTTTGGAGGAGAAAATTCTAGCAGATTCATCAATGGAGTACTAGGCACTCTGTTAAAACAGAAGGAAAAAGACGTTAAATTGAGCCTTAATAAATCAAAGCCTAAAACTAAAGCCAAGAAGTAAATAATTATGATGAAAAAACCCCGCCCGATCCAGCGATTCAAAAAACTGGTTGACCGAAAACGACCGGCTATATCCGAAGTTGTCCGCGAACCTACCGCTGGAGGCGTGGTCTTTAGGCGCAATCCGATAACTAAAACCATAGAAATTTTATTGATCCAAGACGCTAAAAACCGCTGGACTATTCCTAAAGGCCACATCGAAGAAGGCGAAAACGCTCGAGACACCGCTATTCGAGAAATTGGCGAGGAAACCGGCCTTAAGGACGTAAAAATTATATCGTGGCTTAGTAAAATCGATTTTCGATATAGGCGCAACCAAAGCCTAGTACTTATGACGACAGAAATATTTCTTATAGAAGCTGGCGAAAATAGCGACAAAGTTAAACCCGAGGAGTGGATGAACGGCATACGTTGGTTCAAAGCAGCTGAAGCTTTAGACAAAATAGAATATGAAGATATCGGTAAAGCAATACTTCTTGGACTTAAAAAAATCCGGAGCGGTCGTTAGACTTTAGTTATGTTTGACAGCAATTTATATCAGGATTATGCCACTAAACATCTGGTTGGGCCTTTTAATGACGTTTCGCTACTTATGACGGCCTTTACACATCGAAGTTATCTAAACGAGCATAAAAAAACTGTCAGTGAACATAATGAACGATTAGAATTTTTAGGCGATGCAGTCCTAGAACTGGTTGTAACGAAGTTTTTATATTCAAATTATTCAGAGCCTGAAGGTATTTTAACTAACTGGCGCAGCGCTTTAGTTCGCACAGAAAGCATTGGAGCAGCAGCATCGAGGCTTGATTTCAGTGAGCTGTTGAGATTATCGCGCGGCGAGAAGCGCGGTACAGAGCGAGCGCGTGATCAGATTCTGGCAAATTGCTTCGAAGCTGTTATCGGCGCAATATATTTGGATCAAGGATACGATGAGGCTGAAGAATTTATCACCAAGAACATACTTAGCACCTTTAAAACTATCTTGGACACTGGCTCCTGGCTTGACCCTAAATCACGTTATCAAGAGGTTGTCCAAAGCGACGAAGGTATGACCCCGCAATATCGTGTCTTAAGCGAGGAAGGTCCCGATCATGACAAAATCTTCACTATAGGAGTGTATGTTGGCGATACTTTGCGAGCCGAGGGCCAAGGCCCTAGCAAGCAGCAGGCCCAACAACGCGCCGCCCAAAAGGCTCTCGGGCACACTGCAGCCGACGAAATCGCTGAGTAGCATTTCCTCTGCTGTTGACTAATAACAGATAAACAGTTACAATTATTCACTGAAACGCTGTGGGTGTGTCTCCTCACGGTTTTAAATTAAATTAACTATTAAGGATCAATAATTCTATGCTGACAATCCGTATGCAGCGTACTGGCCGTAAAGGCCACGCTCAGTTCCGTGTTGTTGTACAAGATTCTCGTACCGCTCCTAGTAGCGGTAAAGTGGTAGCACACCTAGGCTCGTACAATCCCCACACCAAAGAGGCAAAATTAAACATCGAAAAATGTGAAACATTCATGAGTAATGGTGCACAGCCAAGTGATCGAGTTGTTAAACTATTTGAAGCAAATAAACTTAAGTTACCAAAATGGGTAGTTTCGCCAGTCAAAAAAGACAAATCGATCAAAAAAAGCGACAAGCTTCGTCGAAATCGTCCAGCCGAAGAAAAAGTTGAAGAACCTAAAGCCCCAGCTATTGAAGCTGAAGCTCCTTCTGAAGAAGCTCCAGTCGAAGAAACTCCGGTTGAAGCAGAAGTTGAAACTGCTGCAGAAGCTGAGCCGGCCGCTGAAGCTCAAAAAACTACTGAAGAAAAACCTACAGAAGAAGCCTAAAAGTACCTATCTCACTTGGTATACTGTATTTATCAGAACGACTAACTAGGAGGAAATATGAGCGCAACTATAGACGAACAGTTTATTGAATATATTGTTAAATCACTTGTAGGCAAGCCAGACGAAGTCAAACTTACTCGTTCAATCGACGAAAAAGGTGTTTTGCTCGAACTTACTGTAGACCCTGAAGATCTTGGTCGTGTTATCGGTAAGCGTGGCGCTACAGCTCAGAGTCTGCGTACACTATTACGGGCACTTGGCACCAAGAACGAAGCACGGTACAACCTAAAAATCGTCGATAACGGCTATCCTAAGCCTGATCGTCCTATCCGCGAAGATCAGCCTCAGAGACAAGATGACAGCTCTTCCGACTGGGACAACGCTACAGAAGAAGCATCAGCTCCTGCACAAGAGGAGCCGAGTCAACAGCCAGCCGTTACATCGGTCAGTGAAGACGATGACGCATGGTCGACTTCTCCATCTACATCGACTGCAAAAGTTGAAGACAACGATAATAACGAAGACATGATATCTAAAACTCGACGTGAGCTCGACGATTTAGATGATCTAGATGTTTAAATTATCGTAAGTTTTATTTCGATTAAACAATAACACTATTTTCTACGTTTTTTGTTAGTGGGCTCCGACCTAAACTTAGTGTTTGCAAATACCATTACCATGACTAAGAGGGAGCAAGCAGCAATAAAAGTAACTATTCGATTGTTCCTTTGCACGTCGGAGTAAGTTACTATACTAAAACTTCGCGACAGGGCATATACAGATGTAAAAATGCCTCCAATCATTACGCCGTCTCTTAGTACTTCGTTATTTTTGATTTTTAATGTACTAAATATAAAAAATGCGATTCCGGCTAAAACTGCTACTCCAGCCACTTTTTGACCATATACGTTCGCTTCTTCCTGATAACTCTTAAACTGCATTTCATAATCTGTTTGTGTTTGACGGTCTTCTGAGGACGTTTCGCCATTATTAGAATAGTTGACTATAGGGTAGTCAGGCATGTTTGGCCCTGGGTAAGCCGCCCAAATGCCAAAACCTATAAATAACGCAACAGCGATCCCTATTGCCGCAGAGTAGATTAATTCTATAAAAGATTTCATTTATTACCCCTTTTTAATAATTTAAACATACTGCAGTTAAGCTTTAGTGTAAATGGATTTATTCATGTAGAGCAAGAGTAAGTGGGATTATCAGATATTATTAATGAAAATAAAAGAAAATAGCTGGGGAAAAGTGGTTGTAGGAAATCACTCTTTCTGATAGCATTAGCATGATCCGTAAAAATACAAATATACGGAAACAAAAATAAAAACTGCAAAATAGGCCATGCGAGCCAAGTCGCAAGATTTGGGGCCTTATGTGACTAAATGACCACTTTCGGGTGGTCATTTAGATTTACGATAATACTAAAAAGTGGTATAGTAATTATATGAAAATTCAAATAATTACCTTGTTTCCGCAAATGTTCGAAGGAGTTTTAAACCAAAGTATGCTTTGGAAGGCTCAGGAACAGTCGGCTGTAGAGTTCGAACTGATTGATCTGCGCCAGTTTGGTCTTGGACCCAGGAAGCAGGTTGACGATACGCCGTATGGTGGCGGTGACGGCATGTTGCTAATGATTGAGCCATTAGTCAAAGCTATAGAGTTCGCAAAAGCTAAATCAGCTAATGCCAAAGTATTATTGCCGACTCCTAGAGGCAAGCTATATAGGCAATCAGATGCCAAGAATTTAGCAGTATCAAACGAAGATATGATAATTATTTGCCCAAGGTATGAGGGCTATGATGAACGCATAACTAGTTGGGTAGACGAGAAATATTGCATCGGTAATTACGTCCTAACAGGTGGTGAGCTGCCAGCTATGATTATCATAGATTCTGTTGTTCGGCTGTTGCCTGGAGTGCTAGGAGGAGAGTCAAGTGCCGAGATAGAATCGTTCCAGAATGATGATACTAGCATAGAGTTTCCACAATACACACGTCCTGAAGAATTCATGGGCATGTCAGTCCCTACAATTTTACTATCAGGACATCATGCTGAAATCGAGAAATGGCGTAACGCTCAATGAGCTACCCGAACTCTTTGGCGGCACTGGGAGGGCGTATTGAAAACGAGTTTTGGGAAT
>JALYSF010000032.1:0-1033 GCA_030854905.1 bacterium | reverse complement strand
ACATTAATAATTCGAGACAGAAAAGGCGGCCCTATTAATGATTTCAGAAAACCTGTAGAAGCAACCGATGCCCATAAGCCTAGATTTACTCTATATCTAGATGTTCTAGGGGCGCTCAGAACAGAATTTCACAATTTGTTTAATAGTTTACCGGGCGATACTAGTAATACTGACGAATTTCTGGTTGATTATTCGGTCTCTGCCGGCATCGGTAGTAAATTACTGGATGATATGATAGTTGATCAGACTAAACCAAGAACAGTAAAAAAGATGAACCATCTAAAAGAAATTTTGACAGACGGTTCAGATATGGTAGATTTTTTTGCTAATAATATTGATGACCCTCACAAGTCCGAAAGTGCAAAATTTTTGGTGCATTTCATGCCAGATATAATAAAAATGAGAATTAATGCTCTTAGAGCAGGAGTCGGAGTCTATCGGTCTTTGGGTGCCACAGGTTTAACTGGTTCATCCACAGAAGTAAAAGCAGCATCGGAGAGTAAACAAGCATTAATCGAATACGCTAAAACAACTACTCCATTTTATGAGGCTTTAGCTCTCCATACCGTTGGGACTAGCAATGCAGGTATCAAAGCCTCAACATATTTCATACCCGAGTGGCTTTTCGTACAAGCTTTTCCTATGAATCCAGATAAGCTTGAAGAATTTAAACGATCATAATAATATCCATAATCTAAACTTTATAGAAGTCAAATAAGGTTAAAATAAGGACAGCTTGCTTTAGGTGAGGGAAGATGAAGTTTGAACTTGTTTCAAACGAATCTGGGAGAGTCTGGCTCTCCCTTAGTTCATAACAATGAGAGAATCGAACCGACGCGTATGCGTCGGCTTTAGGTGAGGGAAGATGAAGTTTGAACTTGTTTCAAACGAATCTGGGAGAGTCTAGCTCTCCCTTAGTTCATAACAATGAGAGAATCGAACCGACGCGTATGCGTCGGCTTTAGGTGAGGGAAGATGAAGTTTGAACTTGTTTCAAACGAATCTGGGAGAGTCTAGCTCTCCCTTAGTTCAT